>JAISRS010000100.1 GCA_031273485.1 Prevotellaceae bacterium | reverse complement strand
GCAGACTTTAATCTATCCTGTACAAAATCTAAATCTCTTACATATATTGTATTTCCGCTTGTGCCGAATTTATCTATACCGGTTAACAAACGTTCTTTCGGATTATACAAATAAGGTTTAAAACCCAAATCAAGAAATGTTTCATGTATATGCTGTTCATCATAACCATATCTTTTACCCGAACCGTTAAGTTCTATAATAATCGCTTTTAACTCACTCTGTTTAAGTGTTTTACCCCCCCCCGCAAGAACTTCTGTTTCAAAACCTTCTACATCTATTTTTAGTAGAGATGGAATCTTACGGTTTTCTAAAATACTGTCTAAAGTTTTTACAGGAACTTTAATGGTATTAGGTTCGTTTTCAGTTGCCACATGATTCATTGAATTAAGAGAACTTGTAAACTCTATTATACCTTCTCTTGCCCCAAGTGCAATATTAAAAGATGCAACCTTGTCCTTTACATGATTGATGGCAATATTATCTTTTAAATTAGAAAATGTTGAGGGAACAGGTTCAAACGAAAAAGTTTTTGCCCCTACATGCCCGCTTGCCAAAACAGTATACATACCAATATTTGCACCGATATCGGCAAAAGAATCTTCTTCTCTCAAAAAATGAAGAAGAAAAGTCATGTCATAATAATCCTCCAATCCACAATAAAAATTTATAGTTGATCCGGACTTTTGAATAATCAACTTCGATTTATCCGTAAACGAATAAATAATAGGATAGGGATTCAATCGGATATTTATCTGCCATTTGGCAAATCGAATAATCGCTTTTATCTTGTGATTTTGATTTAATGGATGTGATGTTATAAATTTCAATAGAGAAATCAAACTCATAGCTTTATAATTTATTTATGTGATTTAAAAAAGGGGAATTCAAAATTTAAGAACATTATATTAACCTCGTTTCTTATCTATCTTTCTGTGCTTTATATAATGTTTTAGAAAACGAATAATATTTTGTGTTGTCATTTTTTTTCGCTTTCTCCAAATTAGATTAATCCAGTAGTAAATTGGTCTATCTCTGGAGTCATATTTTACCATTTTTGGATTTATCGGCGTCGATAGAGATATAAATTTATTCGGAATGATTTTCAATACAGCATCATTCACCGGTGGTATTATCTTCATTTCGCGCCGTAAGAAATGAACATACATAAATTCATCTGTTACAATTTTCCCGCCAACAAGTGAATGGGAATACAATTTCCCTTTATTCCATGTGAATATTCTGTTTTTATTTTTCTCCCTGCCTGTTTTATCCTGATGGGTCAATCTGAAATTCCAGTACATAGGACTGATGTTTGCAAATACAACTTTGCTCCACCATGTTAAATTCAGGTCTTCGTAGATTTCCAAAATTCCGTGTTCATCAAAAAAATGGTATTTGTAGGATGATAACAGAGTCCGATAATTCACATTTTCAGTAATGTGAGTGTATCTTTTATTCACTTCCGGGACATTTTTATATAAAGTGCTGTGACCTTGGAAACCTATCATTTCATATTCCGATAGAACTTCGGAGGTAATGAATTCTCTAATATCACCAAATATCAAATCCAAATCACAATATCCCCAATAGTCATATTCCGATATTTGATCAGCCAACACATCTCCATACGTTACCTTGTACTCACACAGTTTATATGGATAATCCAGTGAAATATTAAAATCAAAATGATTACGAAATTTATTGGCAAAATCAACAAAAGTAGTTTTAACAACATTTACATTCGTTGGATAATCATAGTGATCATCGTCATCCGTAAATATTTTCCAATTAATTGTCGGATTACATTCAGCTGATTTTAACCACAACGGGAATATTTGTGGAAGTTTTCCAAAATATGGAACGAGATAAATTATTTTTTTCATTTCTTCTTTTTATAATGTTCGAATTAACCACGGAGCAACAGGTCTTTGTGGGGTTTGATTATTTATAAAATTCATAATTTCAATAAAATATTGTGCAGCCGCTTCGCCTGAAATATTTTGCAATGCCCAGTTTTTTATTTCTTCACGTTTATCTGTATCATAAGGCAATTCTTCTATAAATTCTCTCAAAACGTCTTCCAAATTGTTTTTTTTAATTGAAAAAACACGTCCTCTTATACCATGCAGTAAAACAGAAGAACCGCAATTGTCGCTTGCTATAACAGGCACTCCACACATCAATGCCTCATTCACAACAGCCCCCCAGCCATCGTAGATACTTGGCAATACCAATACGTCTGCATTGACTATTATTTGAGCGACTTCGCGATTATGAACTCTACCCAAATAGCTGCATTTTGTGGTATTTATTGTTTGTACTAATTCGTTTTCCAAAGGACCTGCTCCAATAATTTGAAGCCGGTCTATTATGTTAAGATTTTTACATACAGATATTAATGATAATATATTTTTCCGTTTATCAATACTGCCGATAAAAAGAATCTTCAAATCATCAGTCTTGTTTTTTGGAATAGATATATCAGGTGTTTCTGTAAAATAAGCCCAATCATAAATAATTGTTTTTTTGAAGCCAACTGTCTCAAAACACCATCGACCTCTTTTGCCTGTTGTCAAAATGAAACGTATGTGTTTATCGTATTTTATGCGGAGTATCAGATATTTCAAAAAACGTAATTTACCTTTTATTCCCATCCAGTTAAACGGTTCCGAAAATACTCCGATAAAAAGTTTTCTTTTCACAGCAAGTTTAAAAACCTCACTTGGCATTTTAAATGCCCGTATTCCGGAAAAAATATGAATCGCCTCTTTTTCTTCCAATAAATCATTTATTTGCTTACTGTCTGGCGCTACGAGGACTCTTACTTTTCCAAAATCAGGAATGTAAAAACCATGTTTAATACGCATCTTATTCATTTTTATCTCAGAAACCAGGATAACACTGTGTATTTCTGCCAGATTTCTCAGAAACGCCGAATGAAGAATATCTAATGCCGGTTGCCAAAAAATATAGGTCATAATTTTTCAATAAGATGCGTTTGTGTCCAGATTAAAAATTCATTTGTTCTGTATTCCCACGTATGATTATCTATTTCAATAAAATATTTTAGATTGTTACTATTATCAATTGCCATATCAATTATTTCAGCCAACATATTAGTGTCGCTCCATTCGTAATAATAACCATTTTCACCAAATAATTCATAAGCCTCTCCTATACTACATGTAACAATAGGTTTTTTAAAAGGAAGATACATAAACAATTTACTGGGACACCTTGCCTTATCTTGAATTGTATCATTTATTGGGGATATAAATATATCGGCGATATTAAAATAAGACGGTAATTCTTCTTCCGGAACATAATTTAAAAAATAGATGTATTCATATAATTGATGTTCTTTTACATATTGTTTACCTATATCTTTATGCTTGCCATTGCCTATAATGAGTACAATAAAATCGTCTCTTTTTTTTTGCAAAATATCTGCCGCTTTCAAAATATCCAAAAAACCATAGTTAAGCGAAAGTGACCCCATATAGAGTATTATTTTTTTACTGCCGTATTTATTTTTCAAAGTTGCCGACAGAACAGGATCGGGCAATAATATGTCTTTATTATATGCATAAGGAGAGTACAATATTGGCTGTTTTCTTCTGAACTTTCTGTTTTTCTGTTTGAATAATGTTTCCAAATATCGACTTGCTGTAACTTGTCCATCGAATAAAAATATTGCAGACCATTCAAGTATCCATGCTAATATTTTTTTATGCCATTTATTTTCCCTAATGGCAGAACCCAGTTCGGAATGTTCAACTATATAGCAGGAGTGTTTCATCCTCATATTTTTTTTATGTATAAAATTTCTTACAACAAAAGCACAAACATATACTAAATCCGGATTCCATGATTTAATAAGTCGTTTTTTGTGAAAAATTTCGGATATAAAATTTCCGGATGGAAAATATAACGGAGTAATATCGGGACATTCTAATCTAATCCGTTCTCGATTGTTTTCACAATCCATCGCAATAATAGCAACCTCATGTCCGGATCGAATTAATGGTGTTGCCATTCCTGTAGCTCTTTTCAATGTAGCAATGGAAACAATATCACCTGTTGTTACAAAACATATTCTCATTGTGTGTGTTGTGTTTTGTATTTATCAAATAAGTTGCTAAAAATGTAGCAAAATATAGCGGCATCGAAATACGAAAATGTGATGTTGGAGAAAATAACCCGTTCCAAATTAATGAAATCAAAAATGACACTACGATCATGACATAAGGGTCATGTTTTGAAAGACTTTTAAATCCTCTTTTGATAAAAAAAATAAAAATTGTCAGCATAAAAATAAATGCAAAAATGCCATTATACATGCCGGAACCAATTAAAACGGAATGTGCCGGAATTATGTCGTCGTATTCAAAATTTGTATCTACATCTTTATTTTTGTATAATGCCATCAATAGATGATACTTTCCTGTCTCATCTAATGCCCATGCTCCGTGTCCGAACCAAAATTTATCCATAAACGCTATAAAACCGACAAATACTTCCGTCCTGCCTGTTTCCAGTAAAACTATCGGATTATACGGATTCTCTATTTCAAGAAGTTGCCCTGAATTACCCGATGTGATATTTCCGGAAAGTACTTCGTTTACATATATGGTATACAGTCCATACCCCAGTATCACGGTAACGATAGCTATCCGCAATAATTGTTTTTTTCTGATAACATATTTACCGGATACAATCACATAAGTTACCATGCCTGTTAATACAAGAGTAGCCCCACTGCTGCGAGTTCCCAAAATGACCAATACTCCACCTGTAAAAATAGCGATCAATGAGATTCGTTTTCTTTTTATAAATGCCGAAAAAACTAATACTATATTGATGACAGCGGGCGCTATATAGAATTTTAAAAGACCGATGTCTTCACCGGTTAATGTTCCTGCTATGGAACCTTCTGTCTGGCTTCCAAGGATGAATTTACACAATATAGCGCCTGTTATGGTATATAAAATATATTTCCGGTCTCTAATGAAGTACCTGAACAAAAAAATAAAATGTAAATAAGAAACAACCGTAACCGCGATACCTTTCAATGAGTTGTTGAGTGTGTTGTGCACAACAACTTCCGAAACAATTTGTGCACCTAACAATCCAATATACAATAAGGTTATCTTCTTTAAATCCGGATAATTACGAAAAAGTTTTTTATTAATAATAAAAACAGAAAAAACAATAAGGAACAATTCACTCAAAGAGATAGTTCCAACAATATTGAACTGTAAGGCAAATCCTAATTCAAATAAAAAAAGTAATATCCCGTTTCGATACTGCATGCAATTATTTATTTAACAGGTGGGTATATACATCAAATACTTTTTGTGCATAATGTTCCCATGTGTAATTGCCGGCAATAGTATTTGCGGCGGCAGTACCTATTCGCTCACGTAAAACTTGATTTTGAGATAATTTAATAATTACATCTACTATTACATCGGAATCTTTTGATGGAATGAGCATACCATTTTCACCATTCTTTATCGGTAATCCGCTTTCTATTGTCGCGACGACAGGTAATCCTGCCGCCATAGCCTCCATACCGGAAGATGCACAGCCCTCGCACAGTGATGGAAATAAGTAAATATCGGAATCTGAAAGAAACATTTTTAAATCCTCCTGCAAAACATGTCCCATAAAACGAATATGTTCTGGACGGAATTTATCAATCAAATTTTCTGCTCCGGCATACGAGCCTACAATAGTCATTTCATAGTCTATTCTTCTTCTATCTAACTCCTGTAAGGCTTTCAATAAATATTCTCCACCTTTACGGAAACCGAAACTGCCTGTAAATAAAATCTTAATCTTCGAATCGGCAGTATAGTTCTGTTTCAATTGAAAAAAATCTTCGCGGACGCCTTGAGACACAACCTGTATTCGATTCGGATTATATCCCTGTTCAACGAATGTTCCTTTTACAAAATCAGAATTTACCAGCAAACAATCAGCATTTTCACAATCGTCCAAAACTCCCTGCCAAAAAGGAGTTGTCATGCCCATGTCAAATAAAACGCCATTTTTATCATACTCCTTTTGCATTTGTTTATCCATAAAAGCTGGATGAGCTATGCTATGGTCAACAAGTACTTTCATTCCTTTGCGCTTTGCTTTTGTTATTGCCCCTCCTAATCCTGAGCCGCTGCGTACATGAAAAATATCTGCATTTTTTATATACCGTTTCGATAAAAAACCGTACATCTTTGCTGCCTGAATGGGTATATACAGCGATTCTTTCAAAATAAAATGCTTGCGAAACCAATAATAAAATTCAGGTAATGCCACAGATTTATTCCGCCCATTAAGCGATTTTGGGGTTCGCTTTTGTAAACTTTTGGCGAGATCCCTGCCTATAATTTTACTGGCAATACGAATTAAAAATTTATCAAACCAACGGGGAATCCAGCCCTGAATTACTAAAATATCTACTAATGGAGCTAAAAACTCCGCACTTTTTATCAAATACAAAGGACCATTTGTGGATAATATGACTTTAATTTTTTTCATCATTGTATTGTTCTATAAATTTTTCCATGTTGTCGAATTTTTCCCAATTTTTCTTAATCCATTCAAAATTTTTGTTCCACCATTTAAAGCAGAGTAGAAATTCTATTTGTTCATCAGTAAAGCGTTTCTTTATTGGTTGTGCAGGTATACCAACATTAATAGAGTATGGCTCAATATCTTTTGTAACTAATGCTCCTGTTCCAATAATAGCTCCATCTCCAATTGTAACTCCATCCATAATTAGAACATTATCTCCAATCCAAACATCATTTCCTATCTCAACAAGATATTTTCCTTTTACACGCTTAAGTTCATTAAATTTCTGTTCATTACAAAATGTAAAACCGGCAGCTTTGCCTTTAGAAAAGAAAGATGGGTGAGTTGATACAAAAACAGAAGACGGATGTCTTCCTGTTGTATTTCTGATGAAAGAACCTAAAGAACAAAATCTTCCAATTTGTACAGAATTTAACTTCACCGAACATCCTGTATAAGAGGCTAATCCTAAAGAACAATTATTTAACTCATTTTCAACCCCAACAGAATTGAATCCTTCAAATGTGCAATTTTGGATTTTTTTTCCTCGCAAAAATCGCACATGCTTTTTCTTATATTTTATTCTATAAAATATAACTATAAAAAAATCTTTTAACTGAGTGACCATAAATTATTAAACTATTAGTCAAATTTAATTTCTCTTTTCTATAACAAAATACTATAATTTCCGATAAACGTTCCAATCTCATTTCTCCTGAAAAACAAATAATAGGATATATTTATTCATCCCTTCAAAAGATGATTTTAAGCCTATATTCACACTAAAATCAAATTTCAGTTTATCGCTGAATATCCATTTGAAATAGAAACATTTGATTATGTTTTTTTTACATTCTGATATTTGCTTATTTCCGTTTATAACTGTTTCTGTTTTTCAATAATATTTTAATAAGATGTTTTATTTTAGCAGGTATAAATCTTTTTAATCCGGAGGGTTTCGGTATCATAACTTGTTGATACATTTTTTCAAATTCATAGTTGGGTAAAATATATTGTGGGTGACACAAAGGAAAATCTAATTTACCTGTGCGAGTATAACGTTCAGGAGCATCATTTACACAATGAGTTGCATCTTCCCCAAAACCAATGTTGGAAACTAAATTAACACGAGGAAATATACACATTTGGTTTTGTGCGCTTAACGAAAGAAACCAATGATAATCCCACGTATTTACATATTGATGATTTATTGCATCAATATTTCTTTTCCAGTGATTATAACTGTTTTTATCATATCCCATATTAGTGATAATACTATCCTTATAGTTTGATTCAAGGCATAATAAATTAAAATCCATGTTCTTCCATGCTCGTCGCCATGTTGCCCAGCCCCATGTCCATTTGAATTTTGAGAATACATAAGAATCATTTATTAAAGAAAATCCGACATGGTTATTTCCGCTGATCATACCTATTCTGTCATCATTTTGATAACGTATCAAAAGTTCTTCACAGTATGAGAAAAAACTTTCTTCGGGAAGTGTGTCGTCTTCAAATATGATACCCATTTCTTCATGTTCAAAAAACCAGTCAATCGCCTGTTTAACAGCCGGACCACAACTTAAATTCTTTTCTCGAAACAATGTTTTTACATTACATTTCCAATCAATGTTGGAGATAACATATTTTCTGATTTCTTCAATTTTCTCTTTTTCGCCTTCTCTTCCGTCACGTGGTCCGTCACAAGCAATATATAAACGCGTAGGCTTTATTTGGCGAATCGCATTGAATACCTGTTTAGTTGTATCAAGCCGGTTAAAAAGTAAAAATAGAATAGGTGTGTTATATTGTGCCATAATATTTGGTTGTGATACAAAAAATATGCTACTATAGATTAGTAGTAATTAGAAATTTATTATTTTTCAAAAATATTGGTTAGTGTATTTGATATGTCAATATTTAATGGTATTTATTGCAGAGCATTTAATAAGAAATCAACAGACTCTTTTCTTTCTCCTTCTAATTGCTTATATATTTTATCATAATCAATAGTATCCTTAGGGATACTATTTTCATCATAAACCATTCTATCCTCTAATCCAAACCGATTTAACAAACTTGATATTCTGCAATTTCCTCTATTCTCATTCATAATACAAATAAATTGTTTCTTGAAGACAATGGATAAAGCTACTCCATGAAAAGATGTAGTGACAACATATTCAGCTGACTTTATCAGTCCAAGAACACTTTCCGGTGAAAGTGCACTAAATTTGTTAAAATAATCTTCCATCACTATATTGTCGGCTATTATCTCTCTTATGAGCAAGTTAGTGTTTTTTATCATACATTTTGCTATTTCCCATGTATTTCTATCTCTAATTGCCTGATAAATTAATATATACTTTTCTTGTCTTTTTGGTAAAGACATCATGGATGAAAATATTTCTGAAGAAACTAATAAAGTTGGGTCCAGTACCGATTTTATAATCTTTGTGGTTAATGGTTGTAAAATATCCGCTAATACTTTTTCCCTGACACTTATATTATGAAAATTGTTCAAATCTTTTTTATGAGAACTGAAATTTAATTCTCCTTTTATATTTTTACCTTCTGTACTAGCGGCATAGGTAATAAGTATAGAATTTTTCTTTTTCTCAAACTCCCCCCAAAAAATCGGATCATTTTCTGTTATTCCATTATTCCAAATCTGATCGCTTCCCAAAATATAAATATCATATATTTTATCAAATTTACCGTTTTTATACTGCTTATCTGACAATCTTAAATTATTGGTTATAAATTTTTCAAAACTCTTTCGCCTCATATATCTCTTCCTTATATTTATTACCTGATTGATTAGAGTTTTTATTGTTCCATATACGGATTCATTTTTTCTTATTGAAAAGAGATCATAAGGACAAATAAGATACATCGGTCTGTAATCAATAATTTCTACATCATATCCTTGTTCTTCTAAAAAATTTTGTAGCGCATACGCCTGCAACACTGCACCATAATTATGAGCACAGTGAAACGTTAATATTCCAATTTTCATATTTTTAAATGACTATAAATTTTACATTTAATTCGTTGCACGAATTTTGTGATTTTAAACGTACAACCCATATTTCCATATTTTTTCACAACATATCTAAACCCATATTTCTGATAATCCATTTCAAAATCATCCCGTTGAGGATGTATAATTGTAGGATGTTGCAAATTAGGCTGTAAACAATCTGTCGTATTGCTCTCTATATAATTAACGTCATTTTTTACGGACTCAAACCATTCTTCTCCTTTGGGGGTGTTCACCAACACCAGTGAAACACCTTTGTCATCGGTATTAAAGTCTTTATCTACCTTTTCCCATCCCCAAAAATCAGCAATCGTGATATCCGAAGGACGTTGTAAATTAGTGAAATGACATACACCGCACGACCGGCGGAACATGATGTGTTTGTAGAATACATATGTATATGTATCGGATAACATAAATGATTCTTTATGTGCTACATATTTTAATGTAACTTGCTGATCTTCTCTCTCTCTCTCTCTCTCTCTCTCTTAGAGAAGATAAAAGATTCTTTGTGCGCTGTCCATCCTAATTTACTTTTATTTCGAAAATCAACTTTTATAACCGTGTCTTTCTGTTTTTTTTCTATATAAGCCAAATAGTCGCGCCAAAAGTAGGGACTTGGTACACCATGGCAAACAATATCACATAAGTAGAGATTTGTAGTATTTGTGTTTAATAAACTTGTACGTAAGCCGGATGTTTGGCAAGGAGTTCCCGAAAATAATACTTTTAATCCGTTTTTTAAATCCGCTTTTACTTGTCTGAATACGGTATTAATATCGCTTTGTACATATTTTGAACCCTTAAATTCATCTCTCTCTTCTTTTGTTGTTGCCCGTTTATGCACAACATGAAAATGATCTGTATAACCGACGCCATAAACTACGCCATTATTTTTCAAAATCCAATCCGACAAAGCAATAAACATGGCGCCGGAGCGGCTTGTTTCAATTTCCTTCATCTTTTTATGTCGAACGGCATAAACTAACGGCGTTTCAAAATTATCCCTTTTTGAATAAAAGGCATTGAACGCACAAACTTTTTCACAAAGTCCACAGTTAATACATTTCTGCATATCGACCTTTGGATACAAAAATCCCAAATCATCCGGAAACATGGATATGGCATTTTTTCCACAGACAGAAAAACAAGCTGTACAACCGCAACAGTCTTCTTTAGTCTTGATTTCTATCATTGATTGTACAACTTGTTTTTTACAATGTTTATTTTTTCATAAACAAATTTACGTTCTTTTTTAGAACTACCGACAAACAAAATAACAAACAATGTTGATAATACCGACATCAGACTTACCATCAGAAACCGAATAAGCCCTTGTTCCATATTTTTGAAAATAAAAATAGGTAAAACACCTGATAAAAAAAAAACTATCATTACATTAATATAAACATGTTGTAAATAATATCTGGCGGAAAGTCCTATCATACCCCGTAATAACCACAATCGTGCTACCAAACAGACTTGCGAAAAAAAGATAGCTATCATCATCGTTATTTCAGGGAAAAATCCCATTTTCAAGAATAAATAGGACACAGGGAGATTCATCATTTGCAAACTGCCAACAATTATTTGATATTTTTTTATTTTTCCTGTCGCAAGCATGGCGGTAATTAATGTTCCCGAAATAGCTTCACTCATAGCAAATAATAATATTAATCGCACAAAATTACAAGCATGTTCCGGTACCAGATTCAACCATATTGATAGTATATATTCCGTTTCAATAATAACAGGTAACGAAAGAAAAAGCAACATATAAAAAGACAATCGTGCTCCTTGTTGTATCAACATCATCATATAGTCCCAATTATCAGTTGCATAAGACTTTGTTATTTGGGGATTTAACGCCATCATAAAATTACTTACAAATCCGTTTATTGCACTATTTACCTGAACAGCAATCCCTCTGGCAGCGTTTAATATCGGTCCGCAAAATATATTTAAAACAATATTGACGCCTTGTTCGCGCAGTATCGCGGAAGAAACCCCTATAAAATTCCATCCTGAAAAACTCATCATGCTTTTTAGAAGTGGTTTATCCATAACAAAACGATATGAACACTCCTCAAAATATTTTTTACAATATATGTTGTAAATTATTCGAATAATAATTGTAATCAACAAAAGGGAAAAGGAATAAGCTATTAAACTGTCATAAGGTGTTATCACTAATAAAAAGACTATTATACATTTCAAAACAACCTCTATTATACCAATGTAAGCAAACGCTTTCATGTGTTCATGTGCTATAATCGTCGCATTATATGGAACATTTATAAGATTTACGGCAAAAGCAAAAATTGAAAATTGAAGTACCCAATTGGCTGCATTTATCCGAATTTCCGGAATATTCATTTTGACATTCAAAAACCATACACCAATAGTTTCTGTTAAAATAACGATAATCAGAGCCAATATATATTGGATAGTTATTGAAACTGAAAATATGTTTTTTAATTTCTCCTGATTATTTTTACCTAATTCAAAGGTGATAAATCGGCTAATAGCAACCGATAGCGAACCTGAAATAATTGAAAACATGGCAACAACTCCACCAACAACATTATAAATACCAAAATCCTCTATTCCCAACGTATGCAATACAATCCGCGAAGTATATAAACTTACGCCCATAGTAATTAACATCCGAAAATACAACATTATTGTGTTTTTTGCGATCCGTTTGTTATTTTCTGAATTGGTAGATGTCATTCCTTGTTTTGTCTATTCAATATATGGTTATTCATTGTCCGAACCGTGATTTACCTGATTAAATGATTAACAGGATTGTTGTCTTCGCAGGAAACACATCGTAGAATCAACCCTAACAGGGTTTTGAACCCTGTTAGGGGTTCAACCATTTTGTATCCATTGTGTTGTACTACGACTTTGTAAATTATAAAATACTATTTCTTCATTAATGATTCAGATACTATTTCTTTTTGTTTACCATCCATGGAACATATTTATTAATAATAAAAATCATTGCATAACATAATAACCACACAAAAATAAATTCAATGCTCTTATACATGATTTTGTTATGGATATATGATTTTATATATGTTGATGAATAGCCTATAAATACCATGTGAGTGCACAGAATGATTAATGTGTTTTGACCGGTGTAAATAATTAATGTTTCTATTTTTCTGATACTAATCTTGGTGAACAAATTGCAAAACAAACAAAGTGAAAATAATCCTGCTATTGCTGCGCAATAGTTATATATGAGTTGAGGAATCATATTACTTGCCATATTTATTTTCGTATTTGACAAAAATAATAGTAAACAATGACAAATGATAAAAACAAAGAGATAATAAGTTTTGGAAAATAATAAATTTATTCGATTTTTACATAAAAATCCTAATCCATAAAAAAACAATGCTGTAAAACAATATGATAGATTTAATGGAAGTGAAATGGAAAAATGATATAATACCCACCCGATAACTGCTGAAATCGTAAGAAATAGTATTGTCATATATTTATAGCTGATTTTACTTATCGGGTAAAATAAACTTTCGGTAACAAACAAAACAGGGATAAACCACATGGCTCCATAATTAAAAATCTGGAAGAGAAATTGTCGATTATTTTGTCAAAAGAGAGTAGTCCCAGTTCAAAAATAGTCAGTAGAATACCAAAATATAAATATGGCAATAACAATGATTTCAATCTTTTATAAAGAAAGCCGGTATAGATTCTGTCATTATTCAGGCATATCCCGGATAAGAAAAAAAACAGTGGCATGTGAAACGAATATATCCAATGGTGTAGAATATTTCCAGAACTTATAACATGTCCCACTACGACTAAAAAAATTCCAAGTCCTTTGGCTATATCAATCCAGATAATTCTTTGTGTCATATTAGTGATTTTATTAATAATATCTTTTCTTTGTGTTATATCTGCAACTTTGTGGTCTGTTTCCGTTAATTGTCCGAGCCCAGATTCCCCTGATTAAAAGATTAACAGGTTTTTTATCTGTTTATAATTTCTATTTTGTTACTGTCAGCGCTTTACGCTCCCCCTCTTTTCCTGACAAGGGAGCAGAGGCTAAACGTTTGTAACGTTACAAACTTACGGCAATTTTCCCCTCGTTAGGAAGCAATAGTATCTACACAAATTTTTTCGATAGTATATTGTTGAAAAAGTAACAATGACTGCGCTTGTCGTCATTGCGACGGCGTAGCCGGAAGCAATCCGGAAATAGACTTATTTTATACTTTATTTTTCCGGATTGCTTCGGCTTACGCCTACCAATGACGCTACGCCGAACGGGAGCGCGCCCACTTCCATTTTAAGGACTTTAAAGACTTTAAAGACCTTAAAGTCCTTAGTACCCGCTAAAACCTTGTTGCAAGGGTGCAAGCCGGAAGCCTGCTTTTAGTTTCGGCGTAGCGTCCCGCTACGCCGAACGGATGGAAATACGGAATCTCCGTTTCCGCAGGTTGTGCTACGCTCCACCTGCGGTTAATAAAGTGTCGTCCCTGCGGGACTTGGCATCATGCTGTTACCGTCTGTCAGTAAACTAAAGCATACGATTAATAAAGTATCGTCCCTGCTGGACTTATAGCTTAGCACAGAGCATTATAGCTCTTAACATGACGGTTATACCCTCAAGGGGGGCTGGTGGGCTGGTGTCCAAAATAATTTGTGAATCGACTCGAAAGAGAGAGAAAAAAATTGCAGATAAGAAAAATTCGTGTATATTTGCAGGTTTTTAAAATCATTTTATAAACTTTTTAATTATGAAACAATTATTATTATGCATATTATTAATATCAATTACACATATTTTGATGTCACAAACTGTAAAAACTTTTAAATTAGACAATGGTTTGACGGTAATTCTTGCCGAAGAACATTCTGCGCCGAAGGTCTTTGGCGCGGTAGCCGTAAAAGTCGGTTCGAAAAACGATCCCGAAGGCGCAACAGGAATGGCGCATTATTTTGAACATATAATGTTTAAGGGTACGGACAAAATCGGCTCGACCGATTACGAAAAAGAAAAACCTTATTTAGACCAAATCGCCGCCTTGTACGACGAACTCGCCCTGACGGACGAAAAAGACAGGGACAGGGTGCTGAAACAAATCAACGAACTGTCGATCCTTGCAAACGAATACGCCATACCGGGAGAGGTGGACAAATTGCTGAAAAAATACGGAGGAACAAATATCAACGCATATACCGCCTTCGACAGAACGGTGTTCCACAATGCTTTCCCTCCCAATCAAACGGAAAAATGGCTGGCAATATATGCCGAAAGATTCCGCAATCCCGTATTCCGGATGTTTCAGGCGGAATTGGAAACCGTGTATGAGGAGCGAAACATGCGAGCCGATATGATGGGTTCCAAAGCGGTGGAAGATATTTTTAAAAAAATAGCAAAAAAACATCCCTACGGAAATCCGATAATAGGCACGGTGAAAGACCTGAAAACCCCGTCAATCAACAAAATGATGAAATTCTACAAGGAATATTATGTCGCCGGAAATATGGCGCTGATTCTTGCCGGAGATTTCAATTCGGAGGAAATATTGCCGCAGATCAACGCAACATTCGGGAAACTGCCTGCCGGAACTGCGCCCGAATTTCCCGCCGAACTATACAGGGAAGCCCCCTTCAACGGTCGTGAATTTTATTCGGGAAGATACATCCCCCTGAAAGCGGGCGTGGTATGTTACCGGAGCGCCGCCGCCGGCGACCCCGACGAAGTTGCGGTGAAATACTGCGCCAACATCCTGTCGAACGAATCCCAAACCGGTTTGCTCGACCGTCTGAGGGTGGAAAACAAAGTCATGATTGCCGGCGCTCAATACGTCAATCTCAACGATATGGGCGTCATTATAGCGTATTTTGTCCCGAAACTGATGAGGTCGCTGAAAAAAACGGAAAACGAAACAATGAAAGTCATCGCAAAACTGAAATCCGGCGATTTTAGCGACGAATTGCTGGAAGCGCTCCGAATTTATTTCGTAAAACAAAGACTGACGTCGATGGAAAACCCCGAAGACTTGGGAAATCTCTTAGTCAGCCTGTTTTCGAGCGGACAAAACTGGGAGGATTACCTCGCCGCAACTGACAGGTATCAAACCATAACCAAACAGGAAATAACGGACGCCGCCAATAAATATTTCACCGACAACAGGCTGGTGTTCTACAATAAAACCGGATTTTCGAGCAAAGCGGAAAAAATCAAAAAACCTCCCTACAAAGCCTTGCCGTCGAAAAATACGGATAAACAGTCGCTGTTTGCCGATGAATTAAACAAACTTGAGGATAAACCATATACACCCTCGTTTGTGGATTTCGAAAAAGACCTCCGATATGAGGATTTACAGGAAAATGTGCATCTTATAACGGGCAACAATCCCATCAACGACATATTTACGGTAAAAATAAAGTTCGGATACGGAAAAAACAAGGATAAACTCGTGGAATTGACTGAGGAACATTTCAATGAACTTGGTACGGAAACCAAATCGGTGAGCGAATTTCGGGCGGCAATGCAAAAGTTGGGAGCCTCGTATTCGCTCACTGTAGGCAAAACTTCCATCACCCTGAATGTGGACGGATTTGACAAATATTTCCCCGAAATTATGTCCCTCACGGGCGACTATATTTCGCACATAAAAGCGGACGAATCCCAGATGCCGAAAGTGAGGCAAAGCATCGGGGAACGCAACAAACTTGAACGTAAAGACCATAATACTCTCGCAGTTGCGCATCTCAACCATATCGTCATGGGCAAACATTCGGAATACCTCAACCGCATATCCGCCAAAGATGCTAAAAAACTGAAATCGGAGGATATAGTTAATTCCTTCCGCAAAGCCACAAATCACGAAACAACAATCACATACGTAGGCAAAATTCCTTTTGACAAAGTGAAGGAAACAATCCGCGCCGCAATTAAATTCCCCAACAGGGTGTTGCCCGCCGACAGTTCGTTTTTTGAAATACAAAACTATGATACCGACATGGTTTCGATATTCAACAACAGAAAAGCGCGCCAGACAAGCGCGTATTTCTACGTATCGGGGGCGCCCGGAAACATCAACGATGTGCTGACCGCCACCTTTTTCAACCGGTATTTCGGGCAGGGAATGTCCTCTGTGATGTTCCACGAAGTTAGGGAATTGCGCTCCCTGTCATACTCCGCTGCCGCCCTGTATCGCTTTCCCGACAGGCGATATGCCGGATTTAAGGGTTTCCTTCAGGGCTATCTCGCCACTCAGGCGGATAAAACTCCGGAAGCTATTGAACTTGTGGACAGTTTGGTGAAACGCCTGCCGCAAAAACCGGAATTGATGAACGATATAAAAAGCGCTTTTACGGAATCAATAAGTACCTCAAAACCCGAATTTAGAGAGATTCCCTCCTATGGGTATTCGCTAATAGAACAGGGCTACAGGGAAGATTTGAGAAAAATCCAATACGATAATATTGACTCGTTTAACATGGATGCGGTGAATCGATTCCATGAAAAATTTATCAAGGGACAGCCTGTGATATACATCCTTTCGGGAAACAAAAGCAAAATGGATGCAGGTGCGTTGAAAATAAATAACCGGCAGGAGGTTAAATTAAAAGATATTTTGACGCAATAAAACGCAGATGAAAACCTCTAAATAAACATTAGGGAACTCCTAAAAACTTGATTTTTCAAGGCAGATAAACCGGAGTTTACTAATTGTAAATGAGGATTTAAAAATTAATAAAATTAACATTGAACGCCGAAAAAGCAGTTTTTAGGAGTTCCCATTACAGTTAAACAAATACATAAATATTAATATAAATATTATGAAAATACCTTTAAGAAGTTCGACCGTAACAAACGGTCGTAAAATGGCAGGAGCAAGAGCTTTGCTTAAAGCTAACGGAATGAGCAAAGAACAAATGGGTAAACCGATTATTGCAATAGTCAATTCGTTTACGCAGTTTGTTCCCGGACATGTTCATCTTCATGAAACAGGTCAGGAAATCAAGAAAATAATACAGGCTGCGGGCTGTTTTGCCGCAGAATTTAACACTATTGCAATCGACGACGGCATTGCAATGGGACACGAGGGAATGCTGTATTCCCTGCCGTCGAGGGATTTGATTGCCGATAGCGTTGAATACATGGTAAATGCCCATCGCGCCGATGCAATGATATGTATCGGCAACTGCGACAAAATCACTCCGGGAATGTTGATGTCCGCAATGCGATTGAATATTCCGGCAATATTTGTTTCGGGAGGTCCCATGGAAGCCGGAAATCTTGAAGGCAAACGTCTGGATTTAATCGACGCAATGGTGCAGAGCGCCGATTTATCCGTCACGGATGAACAGGTGCAAAAGATTGAACAGTCGGCTTGTCCCACTTGCGGCTCCTGTTCGGGAATGTTCACTGCCAATTCGATGAATTGTTTGAATGAAGCCATAGGACTGGCTCTGCCCGGAAACGGGACGATTGTCGCAACGCACAACAACCGGAAAAAACTGTTTGAAGACGCCGCAAAACTGATAGTTAGCAACGCTTATAAATATTATTCCGAAGGCGATACTTCCGTTTTGCCGAAAAGCATTGCAATCCGCGAAGCTTTTCTCAATGCAATGACTTTGGATATTGCCATGGGGGGATCGACAAATACTGTCCTGCACCTTTTGGCAATCGCCGCCGAAGCCGGAGTGGATTTCACGATGGACGATATTGACGCATTATCGAGAAAAACTCCGTGTCTGTGTAAAGTCGCTCCGAATACCGATAAGTATTATATGCAGGACGTTAATCGTGCCGGAGGAATAATTTCAATCATGGCGGAACTGGCAAAAGACGGTTTGATTGATACCTCTCTGAAACGTGTCGATGGACTGACTTTGAAAGAGGCTATCGGTTTGTATGGAATCACCGCAAACGCTGCAAAACAAGGATATATCAAAAGATATAAATCGGCGCCCGGAGGTAAATATAATATTGTTATGGGTTCTCAATTTGCATATTATGACAGTTTTGATACCGACCGTGTGAACGGATGTATCCGAAATTCGGAAAACGCCTACAGCAGGGACGGCGGTTTGGCTGTGCTGAAAGGAAATATTGCTGAGGATGGCTGCGTTGTAAAAACCGCCGGAGTAGATGAACATCTTCTGAAATTTACGGGGACGGCTAAGGTGTTCGATTCGCAGGAATCGGCATGTGAAGGAATCCTGGCGGGAGATGTCGCCGAAGGCGATGTGGTTGTGATTGTTTATGAAGGTCCCAAAGGCGGACCCGGTATGCAGGAAATGCTTTATCCCACTTCTTATATCAAATCCAGACACTTGGGCAAAGAGTGCGCTCTGATAACCGACGGTCGTTTTTCGGGCGGCACCTCCGGACTGTCCATAGGACACATCTCCCCCGAAGCCGCCGCAGGCGGAAATATCGCTCTGGTACGAAATAACGATGTGATTGAAATCGACATCCCTAACCGTACAATAAATGTACTCGTCGCCGATGCCGAACTTCTCAAACGCCGTCAAGAGGAAGAAAACAGAGGAGAGGACTCGTTTACGCCCCCTTTCCGAAAAAGAGAAATCTCCAAATCCCTGAAAGCGTATGCCGGCATGGTAAGTTCCGCCGATAAAGGAGCAGTCAGAATCGTATAATCCGCAAATAAAAATCCACAGGATTTTTTTTATTTATCCACGAATTACACGGATTACACGAAATAAATCCTGCGGATTTTTTACGAATGAACACGAATAAAAATCCACAGGATTTTTTTATTTATCCACGAATTACACGAAATAAATCCTGCGGATTTTTTACGAATTAACACGAATAAAAATCCACAGGATTTTTTTTATTTATCCACGAATTACACGAATTACACGAAATAAATCCTGCGGATTTTTTACGAATTAACACGAATAAAAATCCACAGAATTTTTTTATTTATCCACGAATTACACGAATTACACGAAATAAATCCTACGGATTTTTTACGAATGAACACGAATAAAAATCCACAGAATTTTTTTATTTATCCACGAATTACACGAAATAAATCCTGCGGATTTTTTACGAATGAACACGAATTTTTTATCCGCGAATTATACGGAAGGCGCCCCCTAACAGGGTTTAAAACCCCAGTTAGGGGGCGCCTTCCACAAAGAATTGCGGCCAAAGGTTTTTAAGGTCTTTAAGAAAAAGATGCTCCCTCTTATTCGTAATTTTTAATTTTTAAAAGTTTGGTTTCTCGAAAAAAAGATTACCTTTGCGACGTCCAAAGTTTGAAATTTGGCATGAATTAACAAAAACAATTAATTTCAAAAGACATGAAAAAGAATTTTAAAATGAAGGTAAATATGCTGATAATAGCAGCATTGACCGCCGTTGCAGTTTCCTGCAACGAAGAAGAGTCGGAACCTGTAGCAGTTACCGGCATAACCGTATCGCCCGCCACGCACACGCTGGTTGTAGGCGAAAAACTAACCCTCACATCGGAGCTAAGCCCCGCCGGTGCAACCGACACAGTAGTAACATGGAGCAGTAGCGCCGCAGGCGTAGCCTCCGTTGATCCCCTCACCGGCGAAGTTACGGCGCTAACGGCAGGTACGGCAACCATCACCGCCGCTTCCGCCAACAACATAACAGGCAACTGTGTTGTTACGGTTCGTACGCCTGATGTATATGTAGCAGGATACGCATTAGGCGAAAGAGTTGGTGAACACGTAATAAAAAATACTGCGCTCAGATTGTGGAAAAACGGCGTTATACAGCCGATGTTCGACGACACAAAAAATGCTTGGGCTAATTCTGTTTTCGTATCGGATAATGACGTGTATGTGGCGGGATATGAAATGAATGCAAATGATACAATGGTCGCCACATTATGGAAAAACGGCGTTGCACAACCGCTTACCGACGGTACAAATCATGCTGAGGCATATTCCGTTTACGTATCGGGCAACGACGTATATGTTGTGGGAGATATAGCATTCGTTGCCACACTGTGGATAAACGGCGTTGCACAAACGCTTGTCGATGGCTTTGCCGCATTGTCTGTTTATGTATCGAGTAACGACGTATATGTAGCAGGGGAAGAACGTTCTGCCGAACACGGCTTTCACGAGAAGGCGAAATTGTGGAAAAACGGCGCTGTGGTATTTTCCGGCGACACATATAGTACCTCTGCCTTTTCCGTTTTCGTATCGGACGATGACGTATATGTTGCAGGACACGATAGAGCTGTAGCTACCTTATGGAAAAACGGCGTTGCTCAGCACCTTTCCGACCACAAACAAAGCGTCGCAAGGTCCGTTTACGTATCGGGCAACGATATATATGTGGCAGGAGAAGAATATGTAAATAATGTAGATGTCGCCACACTCTGGAAAAACGGCGAAGTTCAGTACCTTTCCGACGGCACAAAATACGCCACGGCAAATTCTGTTTATGTATTGGGTAACGATGTATATGTGGCAGGAGAAGAAATTGTTGGTGGGTTAGCCACAGCTAAATTATGGAAAAACGGCATTGAACAGCCGCTTGCAGTTACTGA
>JAISRS010000471.1 GCA_031273485.1 Prevotellaceae bacterium | reverse complement strand
GTGGCATCTAAAGACAATGAGTATTTTGGCATAGGCTCTATTGAAAACAGGGCTTCAAAAATATTGTTTTCCTTAAACGTATCAAGAATAATTGAGTGGTCTCCCTGTATCTTATAAATCGGTAAAGATTTTGTATATTGGGTTTTCTTATATCGCAAATTTTTATTGTAGAGGACTTTTTCAAACAAACGAAGAATAGCGGTATTTTCCTCATAAACCTGGAAATCAAGGAGGCGAACTTTATAATTTTCAGGATGATCAGCCTTTGTAACAGAGGGATTAAATGTGGTTATTCTATCTAGACAAGATATACCATACTTATATGTATTATATTCCCTAATGCGGCCTGAAATTGAATTCAATTCTTGAACAGTACTAATACGAATAATCAATTCATCTTTATCCATTACGCCGATTATATTACCTCGTTCCTGGGATGTATCAAATATTTTTGATACATATTGCCTTTTTGACTTAGCCGTCGCCTTATCCGGCATATAAGCTTTAAATACAAAAGGAATTATTGACTGTTGTTTTTCTTTCACAGCAACAAGAGGTTCAAGAGCCATAAGCTCTGACAGTAACTGTTCTGATTTTTTGATTAAGCGTTCATGCGGTAATAGCCATTTCGGTTCTTCGCTAGGTCCGCCGCCTTCAGTCCGGCGTTCGTCTATTTGCCGGGCTTCAAAGAATTGTATCGGTAGGTTTTTATCAGGCATAACTTATTCTCCTTTCTTTCCTTCTTTTGGAAAATCGTATATTTTCCGTAACGGTATACCAAGATTATTTATTTCTTTTTGGGTCGCTTTATACTGTAATAAGAAGGAAAGAAAAGTTTCGTCGTCATCAATAGTATGATGTATATATATATATATTTCTTTTAGAATTTCACCATAATTTACAAATCCGACTTCATGGACAATCATGTTTTTTATTACGTTCGTTATAACAGTTTTGATAGAAGAGTAGCTAAAACCGTCAAACGCTACTGATAATTGTCTAAGTTTTTTGGGATTATCCAATATATTATTTTGAGTATTATAAAGGAGCATTTTAATTAATGTTGTTATTTCATCGATATTTGGTTTTTCTAAAAGTAATACCTTTGAAAAACGACGCCAAATAGCGGGGTCAAGTAATTTTTGGTGATTGGTAGCGGCTATAAAAATTGTATTACCACCAAGATTATCTATATTCTGGATAAGGCTGTTTACTACCCGTTTGAGCTCGCCCAACTCATTTTTGTCGTCCCGTAGTTTTGCAATGACATCGAATTCATCAAGAAAAAGGATGCAATCTCTGGCTGCAACAAAATCAAATATCTTTCTGATGTTTTTGGCCGTACTACCCAAAAGAGAGGAAACAAGACCATCAAGACGGGCGCAGACTAAAGGCAAACCCATGACGGAAGCAATATAATGAGCAACAGTAGTCTTGCCACACCCAGGAGGACCATAAAGTAATATTGAAAAGGAAGTATCTATCCCTGCCCGGATAAGCTGATCCCGCTTCGTGTAATAGTCTATAAAAGTCTGAATTTCGGCGGCGATGTGTTTGTTAAGTACTATTTCTTCAGCCATTATGGAAGGATTTATGATCTCGACCATCTCTAACCGACTTTCGGTATCTACCGGCTTGCTGGTGAACTCATCAAGTGCGGTCAATTGACCCTTGCGCTCGGAAAGGATATTTCGTATCTTTTTTGACAGGGCAGGATTGCCCTGTTGTTCTAGATTATTAGCCAAGACGGTGGCATAATTGAGGATTTTATCCTTATCCCCACGAAGGCCACCTTCGATAATCTTTACCATTTCAGTATACATTCAAACTCCTTCTGTTAGAATTATCGTCTATTCTGTTAATTTTGTCAATAGAATTGTTGATATTTTTTAAAAAACGTTAAATAATTGGCGAAATTTGTCGAAATAATATTTCCCATGATTTGATAAAGCTACCAGTTACTTATTTCATACATTTATGTAGGAAATATTCTAGTATGCCCAGCGGAAATAGAATTGAGAGTTACTGATCTGGAACCGAATCAGGGGTAACATATCACGATAGGGGTATATTGGCGATAGAAAAAGGTTTTAATAAATTTTTACGCTGCTGTTCGGTTTAAATTTTCTCCTCGAAAATCCAATCCATTTGAGATAAAATTGGTCTATTTTGGCCCTATTGCATGAGTATTTTTGACACATATTATTGTCAAATCCTGTTTTAGTATTGGTTTATTGCTAAATTCAATGAAAATTTTAGACAAAGGTAAAGTTTTGAGAAATTTCTGAATTAAACCGGACAAGCAGGGAAATTTTTTATTATACCCGAGAGGATACGCTCTCCTTTTATCGGATTTGAGATATTATACTCTTTTGGTATCTGAGGGAATTCTGTTAAACCACCGCTCTACATGGTCCTCGTACTGCTTAAAATGGTCTTTAATATAATCAAGGCAGGTGTGGTATTCTTTTAATAAGGCTTCTATATGTTCTTGGTCGGGGAGGGAGGAATCGGACTGATACTGTGAAGCATCTATTTTTTTACAAGGGGTTGCGGTTTCGGGGAAGTTGTGGTCAAGGATATTGCCGCTTTTTAGTTTGGCTTCGTACTTTGACATGATAGTTTCATAGATGGAGGCGTACTCTGCCATGAGGCTGTTGTTCAGGAAGTCGCTAATGGGCAGCTTTTCTCCGTCATAAAGTACCGTTAGATGGTTTATGCCGGTGTTTGTGCCCTTTATGGTGATGGTGTCGTTGCCCCA
>JAISRS010000426.1 GCA_031273485.1 Prevotellaceae bacterium | reverse complement strand
CCCTATATTGCAAGCAACAAACAAGTGGAAATGACAGCCCCGATTCGTCCGGCGTAGGGGCGACCCGTTCGGTCGGCCTCTTTTCGGGGAACCAACGGATATACAACGACGAATGTATTTGTTGCAAGGAGGGCGACCGCAAGTGTCGCCCCTACGACGTCTCTCCCCCCCGTTCGGCGTAGCGTCATCTCCCTACATAGCGCCTCAAAATAAGATTTAGCCTCATTTGACACTAATCGGAATCAGTAGCCAACTCTAATTAGTGTCAATGACACTAATCGGAATCAGTAGCCAACTCTAATTAGTGTCAATGACACTAATCGGAATCAGTAGCTAACTCTGATTAGTGTCATTGACACTAATCGGAATCAGTAGCCAACTCTAATTAGTGTCAATGACACTAATCAGAATCAGTAGCCAACTCTAATTAGTGTCATTGACACTAATCGGAATCAGTAGCTAACTCTGATTAGTGTCATTGACACTAATCAGAATCAGTAGCTAACTCTGATTAGTGTCATTGACACTAATCAGAATCAGTAGCCAACTCTGATTAGTGTCATTGACACCGTCGGAATCGGGGGAGTGAACATTCAGCCATTAGTTGTTTAACACAAGGTTCACAAAGACTTTTCACAAGGTTCACAAAGGGAAATCGACTGTATAAATTTTGTGTCCTTTGCGTTAAAAATATTTCCGGTTAGTCGGCGGCAATCAAAACCCCTGACAGTGTTTCAAGACCTATGTCAGGGGTGGTTGGGTTGTCAGGGACTCTCAACTGACGGATTTTGGATTACTGCGCCAACAGAGTAACAGAGTAACGAAATAACATCAGGGAGCCTCTAAAAGCTCGATTTTTTCGGTGTTCGACACCGGATTTTTCTTTATAGCTTCTTTCAGTACTGTTCAAGGGATAATACACATATTTATACAAGGGTTGACACCGATCCGCAGATTTAAGGATACGGAAAAAATGTGTGCAGAAATAGCGTAATTGATAAAAATCATTATCTTTGCGCAAAAATTAGTTAAAACACTGGTAAATTAAAAAAACTAAAGTGACAGTTGTCCCGAATTTGTGAATAATTAATATGTTACTAAGGTTTATTGTCAATTACAATGAAAAAAAACGGATTAAAGAACAGGTTGTTTCCACAGACATCATCCAAATTTGCAGCACGGCAATACGGCATCATGATACACATAAACATTATACATAAAATCAGCGCTGTCACGCATCAAAAAATATAATTATGCTTAATACATTTTTTAATAAATTTCTTCCCAAAGAATCTAAATTCTTCCCTCTTCTTAAAGAGGTGTCAGGAATAATGCTCAATGTCACCGATCTTATAATAGAGTGCGTCAGCAGTAAAGACCACAAGTCGGCAGTAGAATGTTTCAAAAAAATCAAAGAACAGGAACGCAATGCCGATAAAGTGGCAAACTGCATTTTTGACGCTTTAAACACAACGTTCATAACGCCTTTCGACCGTGAAGACATTAACCATCTCGCCAACCGCATGGACGATGTAATAGACAATATCACAAGCTGCGCCAAACGCATAGCGCTCTATAATCCGAAACAGATTCCCGAAGCGGCAATCGGTTTGGCGCGCAATCTCAAAGAATCTGCCGAATATATCTGCAAAGCGGTGGACGAATTAGATATACTGAAAAAAAATACCGATAACATAAAAACCTATTGCGTGGAATTACATAATCTCGAAAACAGGGCGGACGACATCTACGAACATTTTTTGATGGACTTGTTCGAGAATGAAACCGACGGGATTGAAATCACTAAGGTAAAAGAAATCATGTATGAACTGGAAAAAGCGACGGACACAGCCGAACATGTAGGCAAAATCATTAAAACCATTATTGTAAAGTACGCCTAACATCCGGAATATGAATTTACTTATTGCAATTATTGTTTTAGCCCTCATTTTTGATTTTATTAATGGATTTCACGATTCGGCAAACTCCGTCGCCACAGTTGTTTCCACCAAAGTACTGACCCCGTTTAAGGCAGTTATCTGGGCGGCATTTTTTAACTTTGTAGCCTATTTCATCGCAAAATACATAATAGGCGAATTTGGCATAGCAAATACCGTTTCCAAAACCGTTCTTCCCGAATATATCACACTCCCCGTAATCCTGTCAGGACTGATTGCCGCAATTACATGGAATCTGATTACATGGTGGTTTGGTATTCCCTCCTCGTCCTCTCACACGCTCATAGGCGGATTTGCAGGAGCAGCGATAGCTCACAGCGGATTTCAATCGATTCATGCCGGAGTAATAATGCTCATCGCCGCGTTCATCGTAATGGCTCCTCTTTTGGGGATGCTCGGCGGATGTATCATCACCATACTGATACTTCACATAGCCCGAAAAGCCAAACCCTCCGGCGCCGACAAATGGTTTAAACGCCTGCAGCTTGTATCCTCCGCCCTGTTGAGCATCGGTCACGGACTGAACGATTCGCAGAAAGTAATGGGAATAATAGCAGTTGCACTGATTACCTTCAATGTTAATGCCCCCAATCCCGAAACCATGCCCTCCTGGCTTCAACTGTCCGATATCGCAAATATTCCCGACTGGATTCCGTTTTCGTGTTTCATGGCAATCGCCGTAGGAACAATGACCGGCGGATGGAAAATCATGAAAACAATGGGAAATAAAATCACAAAAATAACTACAGTCGAAGGGTTTTGCGCTCAGGCTGCCGGCGCGCTGACACTGTTTATCACCGAATTGTTGAAAGTGCCTGTCAGCACAACACACGTAATTACGGGCAGTATCATGGGAGTAGGCGCTGTGAAACGCCTCTCGGCAGTGCGCTGGGGAGTAACCATAAATCTGCTGTGGGCATGGATACTCACCATTCCGGTAAGCGGCGCAATGGCTGCCGGAATACACTTCATCGTTTCAATATGGATGTAGAAAAGTGAAAAGAAACTATAAACGACTTCTTCTCACTTTTCGGCTAAATCTTTTTTTGAGGTACTGTGCAGGGAGATGACGACGACGCCGAACGAAAAGAACGTCATTGGCAGGCGCAATATTGGTAGCAATAAACAAGAGGAAATACAGCCCTGTTCGGCGTAACGGGACGTTACGCCGAACAGGGGAGTTCATAATTCATCGTTCATAATTCACCGTTAAAAACATTCATAATTCATAATTCAAAAAGAAATGCCCGACCAATTACTTAGCCGGACATTTCACAAACAACTATTTTGAAGCGGAAAATGCAATTATTTTCTACCTGATAAATAACAGTTCCCGATATTTTGGCAGAGGCCACATTTCGTTGTCCACCGAAAATTCGAGTTTATCAATATGGTAGCGAATTTCATCGAGTAATACAGCCACGGTATCGTGGTAAGCTATTGCTTTTTCACGTTCGACGGAAATTTTATTTGCGACCTTGCGGGTATCAATCAATTTTGCAGTCAATTCTCTGATTTTATTGATATGTTCTGCAATTTCTTCCACCGTATCCAAATCCGATTTAGCCAAAACATCCACCTTATCATCGGGGAAAAGACGTTTCACCTTGTCGATTTTGTTCAACAGCAGTTCCTGATAGCGCGAGGCTACGGGGATAATATGATTCAGCGCCATATCGCCCAGAATGCGGGCTTCGATTTGGATTTTCTTGGTATAAGTTTCCCATTCGACTTCGGCGCGTGCGTGGAGTTCTTTTTCGCTCAACACACCCGTGTCGGCATACATTTTAACCGTATCCGCTTCCAAGAAACGGTCAAAAATCAGAGGTACGGAAGTTTCGTAATCCAGACCGCGTTTTATGGCTTCTTCCTTCCATTCGTCGCTGTAGCCATTGCCGTCGAAGCGGATAGCCTTGCTTTCGGTGATATACTGTTTCAGTATTTCGATAATGGCGATTTCGGCGCTTGTTCCGGCGGCTACTTTTTCGTCAACCTGTTTTTTGAACAGTTTCAATTGTTCCGCCACAGCGGTATTGAGGGCGATCATTGCTCCGGCGCAGTTCGACGACGAGCCTACGGCGCGGAACTCGAAACGGTTGCCGGTGAAAGCGAAGGGCGATGTACGGTTGCGGTCGGTATTGTCGATCAGCAGTTCGGGAATATGCGATATGCTGAACTTCATGCTTTGTTTGCCGTCCATTTTGATGACGCTGTTGCCGTCGCTTTTTTCTATTTCGTCGAGCGCTGCCGACACTTGCGTACCGAGGAATATTGATATGATTGCGGGAGGAGCCTCGTTTGCGCCGAGTCGGTGTGCATTGGTTGCGCTCGAAATGCTTGCTTTCAGCAGACCGTTATGTTTCCATACCGCCCTTGTAACATTCACAAGGAAGGTGATGAACTGTAGTTTTTCCTGCGGAGTTTTTCCCGGAGAGAGCAGATTTACGCCCGTGTCGGTTCCCAGCGACCAGTTATTGTGTTTACCGCTGCCGTTGATGCCCTTGAACGGTTTTTCGTGGAGCAGTACTCGGAAATAATGACGGCGCGCTACTTTTTTCATCAACGACATCAATAAAATATTGTGGTCGTTGGCAAGATTTGTTTCCTCATAAACGGGAGCAAGCTCAAACTGGTTGGGCGCAACTTCGTTATGACGGGTTTTGGCGGGGATGCCGAGTTTCAGCGCTTCATATTCGAGGTCTTTCATAAACGCCGCCACACGGGTTGGTATCGAGCCGAAATAATGGTCTTCCAGCTGTTGATTTTTGGCGCTTTCGTGACCCATCAGCGTTCTTCCCGAGAGAACCAGATCGGGACGTGCAGCCCACAGAGCTTCGTCCACAAGAAAATATTCCTGTTCCCAGCCTAAGTACGAATATACTTTTGAAACCTTCGGGTCGAAATAATGACAGACTTCCGTAGCGGCTTTATTTGCAGCCTCAAGAGCTTTAAGCAGCGGGGCTTTGTAGTCGAGCGTTTCTCCCGTGTAGGAGATAAATATTGTCGGAATACAAAGCGTATCATCAATCACAAAAGCGGGGGAAGTGGGGTCCCATGCCGAATATCCCCGTGCTTCGAACGTGTTGCGGATACCTCCGCTGGGGAAACTTGATGCGTCGGGTTCCTGCTGTATCAGCAATTTGCCCGAAAATTCCTCCAACACTCCGCCGTTGCCGTCGGGTTCTATAAAAGAATCGTGTTTTTCGGCAGTGCCGCCCGTCAGCGGTTGAAACCAGTGAGTGTAATGAGTTACGCCGAGTTCGGTAGCCCATTTTTTCATTCCGTCGGCAATCACATCTGCCGTTGTAATGTCAAGCGGAGTACCGTTTTCCATGGTATTGCGCAAGGCGTCGTAACTCTTTTTGGGAAGATATTTAAGCATCTTCTCTTTGTTAAACACATTGTATCCGAAATAGTCGGATGGGCGTCCTTCAGGAGCGCCGACAACGACAGCTTTACGTTTAATCGCTTCGTTGATAACATTAAATCTCAATAATGACATAGTTTGTTTGTTTTTGTTATTAAAATATTTATTTAAATTTATTTATTTTCCTTTTCTTTTGCCGGGTTCCGTATCGCTGTCCGGACGGCGTCGACATGTTGTGCCGTCCGGAGTTTATATGTAGAACCGACTTTGTTTAACTACTAATTTTTTTTAAATCATTTTAGATATATATTATGTTTAGCACATTCATCTATCATTTCTTCCGACCACAGACTTGCCTGAACTTCGCCGATATGCGCGCATCGCAGAAGAAACATGCACAGTCGCGACTGCCCTATGCCTCCGCCTATCGACAGTGGGAGGCGGTCGTCGAGCAACATTTTGTGGAAGGTCAATTCTGTACGTTCCAGGCATCCTTCAAGTTCAAGCTGACGCAATAATGCTGTCTTATCGACCCTGATGCCCATGCTTGACACTTCAAAGGCGCGTTCCAGGAGCGGATTCCAGAGAATAATATCGCCGTTAAGCCCCCTGTAACCGTCGCCGGTCGGTGTTGACCAGTCGTCGTAGTCGGGAGCGCGACCGTCATGTTTTTGACCGTCGGCGAGCTTCGCTCCTATGCCTGTCACAAAAATAGCCCCGTATTTCTTCACCGCTTCGGTTTCCCGTTCACGCGGGGTAAGGTCGGGATAGAGTTTCAAAAGTTCTTCGCTGTGAACGAAAGTAATATCGTTCGGCAGTATCGGTATTATATGGCGATAGGTGTTATATACCAGCCTTTCCGTATCTTTTATCGCTGTGTATATCCGCTTCACTATATCCTGCAGGAAATCCGAATTGCGTTCTTCATCGGTAATTGTTCGTTCCCAATCCCATTGGTCAACGTACAACGAATGAATATTGTCAAGCTCTTCATCTGCGCGGATTGCGTTCATATCGGTATATAAACCGTATCCGGCGGGGATTTTATACGCTCCTAATTTCATGCGTTTCCATTTAGCTAATGAATGAACCACTTCCGCCTTGCGATTGTCGATGTCCCCTACAGGGAAACTCACTGCGCGTTCCGTTCCGTTGAGGTCGTCGTTGACGCCTGTTCCGGCAAATACGAAAAGCGGCGCCGTGACACGTCGTAAATCGAGCTTCTCGGCAAGAAGTCGCGGAAATTCCCGTTTTAATATTTCTATAGTCTGTTCCATCATTTCGGGCATCAATGTTGCCCTGTAATCTTTTGGTAAATACAATTGTGACATTTAATTATGATTTTTATAAAATATTATTTCAAATTGATACGAAACCGGAAATTTATTCCTTGGAACCGAATCTTTTACTTGCATTATTTCAATGATTGTAAATGATTTTAGCGTTCGATTGCTTTATTCCGTGTATCTTCTTTCGTTTGCAAAAATAATACTTTTTTTGACAGTTATAATATTTATGTCTGTTAATCTAAAAATCATTTGTCGCCACCTGCATGTCAAAATCTTTCAAATCGACCTGTTTTTACCGTCATACCGTCCGAAAAAATTTTCTCTAACAAATCTCAAATTTCAGCGATTTACCTTAATTCTCCATCTTTTTTTAAGATTGATTTTTTGATTGGTCGGATATATAATCCGACCAATCGAAAATCATAAAAAAACTTTAATTATAAGATGTTTCACCGTGTTCATAAATATCCAGACCTTCTTCTTCTATTCGTTTTGAAACGCGAAGTCCGAAGATTAGATCAATCACTTTGAATATAATATATCCGGCAACTAATGCCCAGATACCTATAACTACCGCTCCTGTCAGCTGAGCGAGGAACAGTCCCGAACCGCCGCCATAGAACAGTCCTCCGTCTGTGGCGAGCAATCCGGTGAGGATTGTGCCGAAGAATCCGCATGTGCCGTGCACTGACGATGCTCCTACGGGGTCGTCGATTTTAAGCACTCTGTCGATAAATTCTACGGAGAATACCATGATTATACCACAAACTGCGCCTACAATGATAGCTCCCCAGGGATCTACTGCGTCGCAACCGGCTGTGATGCCCACCAAACCTGCCAGCACGCCGTTGAGGGTTAGCGACAGGGAGGGTTTTTTGTATTTGAACCATGCAGTCAGCATGGAGAATACTCCACCGGCGGCAGCGGCGAGGTTCGTGGTGAGGAAAACGTGCGAAATAGCTACGCGGTCGCCTTCGCCTGCGGCAGCCAGCTGTGAACCGGGGTTGAATCCGAACCATCCGAACCAGAGGATAAAGACGCCAAGGGCGGCAATGGTGAGGTTATGTCCCGGAATGGCTTTCGATTTTTTGTCTTTGCTGTATTTTCCGATGCGCGGTCCCAGAACTGCGGCGCCCACAAGGGCAACCCAGCCGCCAACGGAATGTACTATGGTTGAACCTGCAAAGTCATGGAAAGTAGCTCCGAAAGTTTCGCTCATAAAACTGCCTTCTTCGCCGTTCATCAGCCATCCGCCTCCCCAGGTCCAGTGACCGGAAACGGGATATATCAGCACGCTGATACAGATGGTGTAAACAAGGTACATGTGGAATTTGGTGCGTTCTGCCATCGCTCCCGACACAATGGTGGCGGCTGTGGCGCAGAACACGGTTTGGAATATCAGGAATCCTTCCGTAGGCAGCCCGTTGTCGAAGAAACTAAGGTCGCCGAAGTTGGGCATACCTATAAATCCGGCTCCTCCGCTTCCGAACATTATACCGAATCCGAGGAAGAAAAACAGCAGCGAGCCGATTGAAAAATCAAGAAAATTTTTCATCAGAATATTCGCTGTGTTTTTGGTGCGGGTAAATCCTGCTTCAACTAATGCAAATCCGGGTTGCATGAAGAATACCAGCATGGCTGCCAGCAGCATCCATACGGTGTTGAGCGATACGCCCAAATCGTCAACGGCGCTTGTGGCGGCGGCAGTACATTCTGCTGCTGCGGCAGGGGCGGCGTCCTGTGCAAAAAGGTTGGACGCCAAACTAATGCTTACTATTGCTATTGTTACAAAGATTACAAATTTTCCGTGTAACGTTTTAAAATATGCTTTCATACTTACTTTATTATTTATAATTTTTAGTTAGGGTTATACAAAGATATATCTCCTCGTTCGCCTGTGCGGATTCGGATGGAATCATCTACGGGTGACACAAAGATTCGACCATCGCCTATTTCGCCTGTTTGGGCTGTTTTCAGGATGGCGGCAATAGTTTTTTCCACGTTGATGTCTCTAACCACTATGGTCAGCAACGTGCGTTCGATATAGCTGGTATCGTAAACCACGCCGCGGTAGATCCGTTCCTGACGCGTTTTTCCAACTCCACGAACATCATAATAAGAAAACCATTCGATATCGACGTCCAAAAGAGCGTCTTTCACTTCTTCGAATTTTGTTTTCCGAATAATAGCTTCAATTTTTTTCATTGTCTTACTTATTTAATTAAATTAATTTTTTTTAGAATGAAAATCCCACAACAAGATGCGCCGCATCGGTTGCCGGCGAAAGTATCAGGTGCGTAAACAGCGGCACTGAGAATGTAGGAGTAATTTCCAGATTTTTGGTTGCTTTCAATGCTATTGACGAAATTTGAAAATCCTT
>JAISRS010000422.1 GCA_031273485.1 Prevotellaceae bacterium | reverse complement strand
AACGCCGTTTTCTGCATTGTTTTTAACCTCATTTCCACCTAATTTTCTTAACAAAACAACCTCAGTAGCCAATGAGTTACCACAGACACCAAACCTCATTACCTCATTATTTTTCAACTTTTTTCTTGTTAATTGTTTGCTGATAAAATTTGACGTACTTTTCGTATTCTTGTGCGTATGTTTCTTTTGTTGCGTGGTGTTCTTTCTGGTTTTCAATGTATTCGCACAATTCATGAATATTACGTTTCGATACTGAAAACGCCGAACACGATTGTTGCCATTGAAAAATGCCTGCACACAAACGGTTATCATTAATAAACTTTTCTGAACTGTTGGCAACGATTGTCGCTAAACTTTCTTCATCCAACTGTGGCGCACGCGACACAAGAAAATGTACATGTTCAGGATTGGCATAAATTGAATACATCTTGCAGCCATTATTATTTACAATCCCCGTGATATATTTTTCAATCCGTTCGCGGAATTTTTCTAAAATAAGTGGCATTCTGTTCAAAGTTGTAAAAACAAAATGCGTGTATAAATTATTGTATTCTACTTTCATATACTTTATTTTTAATGAGGTAATGAGGTTGGGGGACGATATGATATTCCATTGCTACTGAGGTTGTTTTGTTGGAAAAATTAGGTGGGAATGAGGTTTTTGTACTCCAAAACCCGCCACGATACAAGTTTGCCAACACCGTTTGCTGCATAGTTATAATCAAGTCGCAAAGCGCTTTTTCAGGCGAAGCTAACAGAGAACTCGTGAATGATTTATTTTCGTTGTCCATATTATATTTATTTCATTTGTATTCAAATATATTTACTTGCTTCGCGGATGGAAAGCGGGGCGAGTTCTTTTTTATAACGGGATATGAAATTGCGCACCCAATCCAGATTGACTTTACTGTATTCGCGCAAACTCCAACCTATCGCCTTGTTGATAAAAAACTCCGTTTGTCCGAAATTATTCTTGATAATCTGTTCCAATAAGACCGTATTGGTTTTGTCTTTACGGTCGAGCTGGTGGTCAATAGCAATTCGCCGCAGCCAGAAATCAGTATCAACGCTCCATTCCAGTAAAACCGTATTCACTTCGGGATATTTCAGTGCGATACCGCCAACCATTCTATCCAAACCGTCAATCGTATCCCACCACGATTTATCCAACGCTAACTTTTTAAGATGCGGCACATCGCGAGGCGTAAGCAACGGCTTTTTCAAAATCAGGTAATCCAATGCCAGGTATTGAAACTCACGCTCTTCTTTCCCCCAACAAATATCAATAAAGTCCCAATCTATATTGGTCTTTTTCTTTTCGGAAGCCAGAAATTCTTTTGCAAGCGCCCTGCGCAGCGGCGTAGGAATACCCAGATACGCAAATTGATTCCGCATATAAGCGCTCATTTGCACGGCTTGAGCGGCATTTGCGTGGGCGTTGAATGTTATAAATATATCAGTCATCATATTCTTATATAATCCGTAACAAATTTCCCAATCCCGTCTTCATCTATACGCGAAACGCTTTTATCCGTTTTGGCTATCCGTTTGATGATGGTGCGTTCAAAGAAATTTCATTTCGTATTGATTTGTTTTTGTTTTATCCTAACAACTCTATCTCTTTTTTGATTTCTTCAATCACTTCCTTGTTTGCGATTTCTCCATCAAGGCTGTAAATGATAAATACTTTTCAGTAAAAGCCGCTCACCCAATTCTTCCAAACTTTCTTTGGTAATTTTGAACGGATTTTTGCCTGCTGTTTGGGCATTCTCAAAATACCAATTTTCCCATTCTTCAATCGTTTTAGGCTGACACTCTCTGATTAATGCCATCACTGCACCTACTTTGTTAGGACGGGAGAGTTGATACGTTTGGGTGGCATAGTTCAGAACTTTTTCTTTTTTGCCAAAGTCGAGGGAGTGCTTCTGTTGTTTCATGTTTGTACTTTGTACTATACAAATTAATTCTTTGGACATGAGCATATATTAGAAATTTAAATACTTCTTATTATACAGGTTTCTATTTGTCTTTAAATTCCCGTCAATTATTCCGATATTAATTCCATAGTCAAGTAAATATAGGAAAGAGCAGCATGTGTTATTTTTCTTTGAAAAATGAAACAAATTCCATAAATAGCGCTGAGACGAAGGAGAAATACAGACTCTGTGTATTTCATATTGAAAAATTCTAAATTCAGTTTTAGTTATGTTATTAGTGAATTTCAAATAACAGATATAATCTAAATATGAAAAAAGTTTATCTATAGTGACTTCCTCTTCGCTGTTATGAAAGGATTCATTATACCAATTCTGATCATAGTCAACAATATACATTATTTCAGTTAATTCCATGTCAAATCTGAGTTTGTCGAGAATTTGATTAATGAATTCTGCCCTTTTGATTTTGAGACTTGATCTCCATTGAAACAAGGCAAAACAACCTCCAATTAACACGAAAAACAATGAGATAATTGATAAATAATTTTCAAATGTTAAGCACATAAAATATCCTCATATTAATTATATACTAATACTTTAAATTTCTCTTTATATTTAAACTCCATACTCTCATCCACATCCGCTAATCCCGCCTTTAGTAAATGCGCATTAATAAACGTCTTATTTTCCAAATACAAATAGGCCATTAAATGATTATCTGCATCGTGTTTGACTTCGTCGTAGCGAAGGAAAACCTTTTCGCCTTTTAGCTTTTTTGCGAGAAATTCAGTGGCTTGTCCGTTGATAGCGGGATTCTGTTTTATTCCGATTAATCGAATGATTAAACCGTTGCTCAGTTTGATTAGTTCGGGCGAGATAATCTCTTTTACCAAAAAATATTCTTCGCGTTTTCCCGTGCTGTTTGCGTCGATTTTTGAGCCATACTGAATGGATTTTACATCTATCTTTTTGTCCAACTTATGCGTATCCACAAATTGGTAGGGTAGTTTTTCTATCCGCTCATCAAAGTCTTGAGCGATTTCGTTTTGTTTGATGATTGTGATTTCCGATTTTGCAAATACGTCGTCATTTCCTATTCGTTCCTTGATGATGGGAATGAAATCGGGATTTATCTCGTATCCTACTGAATTTCTGCCCAGCTTTTTAGCCACCGCAGCCGTTGTGCCGCTTCCCATAAAGGGGTCTAAAATGGTTTCGCCGGGGAAGGAAAACATGCGAATGAGGCGGTAGGGCAACTCTTCGGGAAACATGGCCAAATGCTTGTCCTGCTTTGCTCCCGAAAAATACCAGTGTCCGTTGAAATAGGTGTTCCATTCCTCGTTGGTCATCGCCGAATTGCTTTTCTGTTCCTGCGTAGGTTTAGGGGCGTTTCCCTGTTTCTTAAACAGCAGAATGTATTCAAAATCCAACTTCACTATCCCGTTTCGCGGATG
>JAISRS010000372.1 GCA_031273485.1 Prevotellaceae bacterium | reverse complement strand
CCTAATTTTATCTCTTCCGATTGTGGAATATATAATAATATAATTAGGTAATGAGGTTGGAGAGGGATTAATCCCGATGTTACTGAGGTTGTTTTGTTTGGGAAATTAGGTAGAAATTAGGTTTTTGTACTTCTTAAAAAACAACAATCTTAATATTCTGCCAAAAACTACACCAATTTCGGAATAAGACCTTAAATACCTTAAATAGACGCCCAACAGGGATTTTAAATTCGTTGTTCGGTGACTGAAGTTAATTAGCGTATAAATAAATTTTAATTACTTTTGCGTGCTTTAAATAAATGAATATTTCGTATAAATGTATGTAATTGAAGTTTTAAGGGATTTTGCAAATAAGAAATTAAGACTGTTGGGCGCCGATAAGATACCGTATATATTAGCCGTTATGGTTGGAATATTTAGCGGATTGGCGGCGGTTTTACTTAAATCGTCGATACATTTGGTTAAAGATATTTTAACCGGATGGTTCAATACCTCGCAGGGCAGTCTTCTGTATCTGGCTTATCCGGGAATAGGGATTTTAATTACAATTTTTTATGTCAAATACTTTGTGAAAGATAACATAGGACACGGCATCACCAAAGTGCTGTATTCGATATCAAGAAACAATTCGTCGATAAAATCCCATAACATGTACAGTTCCATGATTGCAGGAACTTTTACCATAGGTTTCGGAGGGTCGGTGGGCGCCGAAGCCCCCATTGTACTCACAGGTTCGGCAATCGGGTCAGGAATAGGACGATTTTTCAGGTTAAACTACAGGCAAATAACCCTTCTCTTAGGCTGCGGAGCGGCAGGGGCTGTGTCGGGAATATTTAAAGCTCCGCTTGCCGGCATTGTATTCACACTGGAAATTTTGATGCTGGATTTGTCAATGTCATCCATCATACCATTAATGATTTCGTCCGTAACCGCTTGCGGAGTATCGTATCTACTGATTGGACCGGAGGTGGAATTTGGAAATACCCTTCAGGCGTTTGCAATGAACAATATACCTTATTATCTTTTATTGGGGATTTGCTGCGGATTTGTCGCCCTGTATTTCACAAGAGCGACTTTGTTTCTGGAAAAGAAAATAACTCTAATCAACAATTACATATATCGCTGGGTGGCGGGAGCGGTATTGCTTGGCGCTCTCCTCTATTTCATCCCCCCTCTGTACGGCGAGGGTTACGATGTTCTGACTTCCGTGATGACGGGAAATCCGTCGGCAATATTCAACAAAAGTCTTTTCTACAGTCTACAGGATCATTCATGGTTTTTTGTGATGTATCTGCTGTTTATCCTTGTGTTTAAGGTATTGGCGGTATCGCTCACCAACGGAAGCGGCGGGGTGGGCGGCACATTTGGTCCCACGCTGTTCATGGGCGGCATTGCGGGTTTTCTTGTTGCCCGTTTAATCAACCTTTCGGGGATACATCAGGTACCCGAAAGTAATTTCGCTCTGGTTGGAATGGCGGGCATGATGTCGGGCGTTATGCAGGCTCCGCTGACAGCCATATTTCTGATTGCGGAAATAACCGGCGGATACACTCTGCTCATGCCACTGATGGTGGTTTCGGTGACTTCGTTTATCACCATACGACGGTTCGAATCGTATTCGATATATACAAAACGGCTTGCCGAAAAGGGCGATCTGCTGACGCACGACAAGGATAAAGCCGCATTAACTTTGTTGAAAGTTGAGGATTTGGTAGAAACCGATTTCATTAAGGTCGCCCCGGACGATACTCTCGGAAAGTTGATTAAAGCCGTTTCGTCGTCCAAACGGAACATATTTCCTGTGATTGGATACAAGAATCATATTAAAGGCGTTGTGTTTTTGGATGACGTGCGGACTATAATGTTCGACGCAAAGCTGTATGCCAACGTGTTTGTGAAGGATAAGATGAAACCCGTACCGGATGTGATTCAAATTGACGAATCGATGGAAAATGTTATTGCCAAATTTGAGAAAACCGGAGCATGGAATCTTCCGGTGGTGAACGAAATGGACGAATATGTGGGCTTTTTGTCCAAATCCAAAATATTTTCCACCTACAGGGAACTCCTTAAAGAGCTGTTTGGCGAGGAAGAATAAAGAAGAAATTAAATTATAAAAGAAATTAAATATTATTTAAAATGAGAAAAAAAATTGTAGCAGGAAACTGGAAAATGAATACCTCTGTGTCCAAAGGCGCACAGCTGGCTTCAGAAATTGTTAACAAATCCAAAGAAGTAGAAGGAGTGACGCTTATAGTTGCTCCGCCGTTTACGCATCTCACGAAAGTGAGCGAACAGTTGAAGGGTTCGCAAGTAGCGTTGAGCGCTCAAAACTGCGCCGCAGAAGCATCAGGAGCATATACCGGCGAAGTTGCGGCGTTGATGATTGCCGACGCCGGAGCCTCCTATTGTATCCTCGGACATTCCGAACGCAGGGAATATTACGGAGAAGTAGATGCAACGCTCAACAAGAAGCTGGTTCAATGCTTTGCCAATAATTTGATACCCATATTTTGTGTAGGCGAAAAATTGGACGAAAGAGAAAGCAATCGACATTTTGAGGTTGTTAAAGCGCAGTTGCAAAACACTGTCTTCAATCTTGGCGAAGAAGAGTTCGGTAAGGTGATAATAGCCTACGAACCGGTGTGGGCTATAGGAACAGGCAAAACCGCAACGCCGGAACAGGCTCAGGAAATTCACGCTTTTATCCGCGAAACCTTAGCGCTAAAATTCGGAGCTAAAGCCGAAGAAACATCAATCCTCTACGGAGGCAGCTGTAATCCGGCAAACGCCAAATCCCTGTTTTTAAACAAAGACGTCGACGGAGGTCTCATAGGAGGCGCCTCCCTGAAAGCCGATGATTTTATTGCTATCGCAAAATCATTCTAAGAAATCTGTTCAATAGAACATGACAATGTTAAATAGCCGGAAATTTTCCGGCTATTTGTATTTACGAAACTACCAAAAGAAGACAGAAAGCGGAAATCAGTACGCAGATTTAATCGTTTTTTTGCAGATTATTATTTATTTGATAATATGGCGTTTATTTTAATTATTTTCTTATCTTCGCTAATACTTCCAGTCTGAGTGACATTTATTGTTCTCAATTCTATCTTATGCTCTACAGTTTTTTAAAAAAAATTGTTCAAAAAATTTGTTCTATTCAAAAATTATTATTTATCTTTGCGCCGTATTTTATTAAGCGGAGTTAAAATGATGAAAGAAATATCTGTAGTTCCAAATTGTTTCCGGTCAATTAATTACCGGTGTTTTTATAACAGTTGCAGTTTTGTGTTGTTTTATTTGTTTTCATTAAAAAACATTGTGACACATAAATATACATACTTTGATGTATTATTATACGATTATGCTCGTACGATAACAAAAAAATTACAATTCATATACAAACGCAATATTTTTCTTAAACATGTGTATGTGCTTTCTATTTTGAAACAAAATAGAGCTGCAAATTGTGAGAAGCAAAAAAAACATTTTGGAAACCTTCCTGCAATTTGCAGGAGCAAAAAAAACATTTTGGAAACCTTCCTGCAATTTGCTGGAGCAAAAAAAACATTTTGGTAACCTTCCTGCAATTTGCAGGAGCAAAAAAAACATTTTGGAAACCTTCCTG
>JAISRS010000336.1 GCA_031273485.1 Prevotellaceae bacterium | reverse complement strand
TCATATTAACAAATTAATGCGGCAAAAATAAAAAATATTTTTCATTTTTTCCAAATTCGATTCTACGAAGTCAATTCCACGAATTAAAATCCTGCGGATTTTCTAATAATCCACGTTTTTTAATCCACGAATTACACGAATTTAAAATCCTGCGAATTTTTACGAATTACACGAATTTTTAATTCGCAAAACCCACCATGTTCTGAGGCAAAAAACGCGTTAAACGCCAAAACTGCACGCAGGATTAGGCAAAAAACATTTTAAACGCCAAAACCCATCGTGTTCTGAGTCAAAAAAAAATTAAAATACCCACCAACCCTCTGCTTTTAATTTAATATGGAATCGCTTTTTTTACATATAAAATAAGGATTCAGTAAAGATTCCTTATTATATGTCAGCGGTTCGTTGGTGTCCAACGAATTAATACTCCATCCTACCCCTTCGAGTATAGTTTGAGCAGCAGCCGTATCCCATTCGTATGTATCGGTGTATCTTATATAAACATCTCCTATTCCGTCTGCCAGCATACACATTTTTAACGAACTGCCTACTTTTTTAACTTCAACATCACGGTATTCTTTACGCACTTCGTCGATATATTCCAGCGTTTCTTTGTTCACATGATTGTAACTTGCTAACACCGTATATGTATCGTTTTTCATCATTGAGGATGGCAATTTTTTTGAGATATCCATAATCTCTTGAAACGACATGTTTAAAAGATCCGGATTTTGTTCTTTAATATTTATCTTAAACGAGCCGATTTCCTTGATTCCGAAATATATTTCGCCTATTGCCGGCGCATATATTACTCCAAAAAGAGGGCTTCCTCCCGTTACCAGGGCTATATTGACCGTAAATTCCTCCCGTCGTTGTATAAATTGCCTTGTTCCGTCCAGCGGATCGACAATCCAGAGTATGTCCCACGATTTTCTTTCTTCAAATTGCATGTCACGCCCTTCTTCGCTCAGTATCGGGATTCGGGAATGAATCAGCTGTTTCTTGATTATGTCGTGAGCTTCTTTATCCGCCGACGAAAGAGGCGAATTGTCCGACTTCATTGATACGTGGAAATCATTTGATTTATAGATTTCCAAAATTCTGTTACCTGCAATAGCAGCAGCTCTGAAAGCTGATAAAAATAATTCGGTAAATGTTTCGTTGTCCGGAGTGTACATTATAACACATTTTTTAGATTAAAAATTATATCCGAATCCGATACCTAACGTTTGTTTAAATTGCACGGCTGGCCCTTTGCCTGCCGTGATATGTTTTGTATCGTCATCGTATTTAAGTTGAAAATTCAAGTTGGATGAAATATATTTGGTTACATTTACAGTGAGTGTAAAATCCCAGTTTATATCTGCTTTTTCGGGATCTCTCAGCAGATTTGAAAATATATCCATATAGCTACTTATGGTGATGTTATTTTTTATTTTTTTATTGTAATTAGCTCTCACATAGGCTCCCAATTCATAATAAACATGTTTGTCGCGTGTAACTCCATACACGCCTATTTTCGACAGGGAATCGTCGAGCACAAATGTGAATTTCCCCGAAATGGGCGACAGTACCAGAGAGAAATCTCCGCTTGGTTTATAATCGAATCCCACCGCCAACACCAGAGTTGCCGGGGACATGAATTTTGAGTTATAAAGAGCGTCTTTCGCTATGGGATAGCGGGCGTATCCCTTGTCGAACTGGGTATTGAACGTGACCTGTGCGGTGTAGTCCACTTTTCCGAAGGCTTTGTATCCGAATTTTGAATAGAAATCGATTCTGTCGTTATTTTTGCTGCGTTTACTTCCCTGATATGTCAGTCCGTATCCGAGCGTTAAGCCGTTTTCCCACGAAAGCTTTGCCTTGGCATAATTCAGTTTTATATTGCCGCCGGTGCTTCCCGCAATGGCGTTTTCGCCCCCCGACGACCAGTTGCTGTAGGAGGATTGTACAAAGTTTAAATTTGTGGAACCATTGTATTTCCATAGCGAGGGTTTCTTTGGTTCGGGTTTCTTTTCGGCTGTTTGAGCCTGCATTACGGAACTGTTCAACAGACACAACAGGACTGATAAAACGAATACAGACCTTAATCTGAAGATATTTGACCGGTTAAAAAAATAATTATTTACAATCTTTTTCTTTTTCTCTGTTTCTGCAAATTTCATGGCGCTTAGAGTTTCTACAATAATATTTAACGCGGGAAAATAGTTTACAATAATTGTTCCGTTTTTATGACTTTTATTATTTTTTTGTGCCGATTTCATATTTTATCCGAAAAATGCCTTTAACTTTTTCCGTTATTCATATTCCTTCCAACTTTTGATTTTTAAATCTCCGATATTATATTTAAGGAATGAGTTTATAAACGCCGAAGCCAAACGTGCATTGGTAATCAGTGGAATGTTGTAATCCACAGCTCCGCGCCGTATGGTGTAATCGTTTCTTAATTCTCCCTGTGTTAGATTCTTAGGGATATTGATAACTAAATCCACCTGTTTATCTTTTAGCAAATCCAATGCGTTGGGATATTTATCCTCGTCGGGCCAGTGTACAAGTATTGAGGGGACGCCGTTTTCGGCAAGAAAACGGTGCGTTCCTCCGGTTGCATACAGTGTGAATCCTCTTTTTGCCAACTGCCTTGTTCCTTCAAGCAATTCGGGTTTGGTTTCCGCCGGTCCGGTGGACAGCATTATGTTTTTCTTTGGAATGGAGTATCCTGACGACAACATGGAATTTAGCAGAGCTTCATAAAAATCGTCGCCCAGACAGCCCACCTCTCCGGTGGATGCCATATCGACGCCCAAAATGGGGTCGGCATTTTGAAGGCGTGAAAACGAAAACTGTGAGGCTTTTATCCCGACATAATCCAAATCGAACGCCGACTTTTCGGGTTTTTCCACTTCCATGCCGAGCATTATTTTGGTTGCAAGTTCAATGAAATTCAATTTCAATACTTTTGATACGAAGGGGAAGCTGCGCGAGGCACGTAAATTACATTCTATCACTTTTATGTCATTATCTCTGGCGAGGAACTGTATGTTGAACGGTCCGGTAATATCCAGAGCTTTTGCTATTTTACGCGATATGCGTTTGATTTTGCGGACGGTTTCCACATAAATTTTTTGTGCCGGGAACTGTATTGTTGCGTCGCCGGAGTGTACGCCTGCAAATTCCACGTGTTCCGATATGGCGTATGCCACTATATCTCCTTTGTTTGCAACGGCGTCCATTTCAATTTCCTTTGCATTTTCAATAAATTCGGAAACAACCACAGGATGTTTTTTCGATACATCTGCCGCCAGATTAAGGAATTGTTCCAGTTCCGTATTGTTGGAGCACACGTTCATTGCCGCTCCCGAAAGGACGTAGGAGGGTCGCACAAGTACAGGGAATCCCACAATATCTATAAATTGATATATTTCGTCCAAAGTTGTGAGTTCCTGCCATCTTGGCTGGTCGATTTTCAGTTCGTCGAGCATTGATGAGAATTTGTGTCTGTCTTCGGCTCTGTCTATTGATGCGGCGGTGGTTCCGAGTAGATTGACTCCCGAACCGGCTAAGCGAACGGCAAGGTTGTTGGGGATTTGACCTCCCATAGAAATCACTGTTCCGCAGGGATTTTCCAAATCAACAATATCCATAACGCGTTCATAGCTTAATTCGTCGAAATACAGGCGGTCGCACATGTCGTAGTCGGTGCTGACGGTTTCGGGGTTATAGTTAATCATTATTCCGCTGTATCCGTTGTTTCGTATGGTTTGCAGGGCATTGACGCTGCACCAGTCAAATTCCACGCTGCTGCCTATGCGGTAGGCTCCCGAACCGAGCACTATAACGGATTTATTTCCGTCGGAGAAGTCCACATCATGAGCAATTCCGCTGTAGGTGAGATAGAGGTAGTTTGTTTGTGCGGGATATTCCGCCGCCAATGTATCGATTTGTTTCACAAAAGGGACAATTCCTTTTGCCTTGCGGTGATTTCGCACTTCATGCAGTCGGTCATCGACATCAATATCTTTAAAAACGAGTCGCGCCAGCTGAAAATCGCTAAATCCCAATATTTTTGCTTTCCGCATCAGACTGTCGGGTACGGTGTCCAACTCGTTGTGATCAGCCAGTTCGTACGAAAGAGCGACAATGTTGTAGAGTTTTTCGAGAAACCATCTGTCTATTTTGGTCAGTTCATGTATTCGTCCCACGCTAAATCCCTCTTCCAGAGCCTGCGCTATGTAGAAAATGCGTTTGTCGGTGGGTTCCGACAGGATTTTTTCCATATTTGTCGATGGCATTTTTTTGTTTGCCACAAATCCGTGCATTCCCTGTCCAATCATGCGCAATCCTTTTTGAATGGCTTCTTCAAAAGTCCGTCCTATTGCCATCACTTCGCCCACGCTTTTCATGCTGCTGCCCAGCATGTGGGAAACTCCGTGAAATTTTCCCAAATCCCAGCGTGGAATTTTACATACCACATAGTCGAGCGCCGGTTCAAAGAACGCCGGAGTGGTTTTGGTCACCGAGTTATCCAAATCGAAAAGTCCGTATCCCAGCGCCAATTTTGCGGCGACAAAAGCCAGGGGGTATCCGGTGGCTTTCGACGCAAGAGCGGAGGAGCGTGAAAGTCGTGCATTGACTTCTATTACACGGTAATCCTCCGATTCGGGGTCGAGTGCATACTGCACGTTACATTCTCCTACAATACCTATATGTCGGATGATTTTTATTGCCAATTCGCGCAATTTGTGGTATTCTCTGTTGCTCAGGGTCTGCGAAGGCGCAACGACTATACTTTCGCCTGTGTGTATTCCAAGTGGGTCGAAATTTTCCATGTTACACACGGTTATGCAATTATCGTATCGATCTCTTACAACTTCGTATTCGATTTCTTTCCAGCCTTTCAGCGATTTTTCAATCAACAGCTGACTTGAATATGTCAGCGCTTTTTCGGCGAGTTTCACCAATTCTTCGGCGTTGTTGCAGAATCCGCTGCCAAGTCCGCCCAAAGCGTAAGCCGCCCGTACTATGATGGGATAGCCGAGTTCGTTTGCAGCGTCTAACGCTTCTTTAACCGATCCCACAGCGTGGCTTTTTATTGTGTTGATATTTATTTCATCTAACTTTTTGACGAATAATTCTCTGTCTTCAGTTTCGATTATTGCCTGTACGGGAGTGCCTAAGACCTGAACATCGTATTTGTCGAGTACGCCGAGCTGTTTCAGTTTTACGCCGCAGTTCAGCGCCGTTTGACCGCCAAAAGCCAGCAATATTCCCTGAGGACGTTCTTTTTCAATAACTTTTTCTACAAAATATGGAGTAACAGGAAGAAAATAGATTTTATCGGCAACATTTTCCGACGTTTGCACCGTCGCAATATTGGGATTGATGAGTACTGTTTCTATTCCTTCCTCGCGCATTGCTTTCAAAGCCTGAGAACCCGAATAATCAAATTCTCCCGCTTCCCCTATCTTCAAGGCTCCAGAACCGAGAAGAATAACTTTTTTTACTTCGTTCATTTTACCGGAGATAATTGTTAAAAAACTACTGCATCTGTTGATTTGTTGTAATATCTCCGAAATATGTTTCGATATGATTCCAAACGCTCATATTACTTTGATATTCTCCTAACTACCACCGAACAGATGCCGGTTTCAGGGCACAAATTTATAACTTTTAATTGATTTTGACAAAATATGTCTGCTAATATGTTTCCACAACCTCAATTAATCAGCATAAACCAAGCCAAATATAAAATATACTTGTGTTTCTTTTGTCGCTGAATTTCCACGGAATTTCTTTTGTCGCCGAATTAAAACGAATTACCACGAATTTAAAATCCTGCGGATTTTTTAATAATCCACGAGTTCCACCGCTCGCGCGGGTTTGTAACCCGTGCGTCACTATTCCAATAATCCTTTTATTTATTACATGCACGGATTACAAATCCGCGCAAGCGGGGGAAAAGACGTTCATCGTTCATCGTTAAAAAAACATCCTGCCGCTGAAAAAATAGAATTTTAACAACGACAGGATTTCACTAACTAAACCAACTAAAATTAATTAAACCAACTAAAATCAACTAATCAATGTAATTATGAGAATCCTGCACTACTTTTACGAAACGGTGAGCAGGATTGGGTCTTCCGGGTTGCAAATGGCGCCAGGCAATTACCTCTGTGCTATATTTGTTATCCGTTAAATTATTAAGAGATTCTTTGATGATTTTGTCCAGTTCTTCAGGGGCTGTTTCGACGCGAGCGTTGATAACAAGTTTAATTTCATTGCTTTTTCCGATCGATCCGCGTAGCGAAAGCGTATCGCCCAAGCCTGTAATATTGCCTGTGATATACCGACTGCCGCTTTCGGCTATGATTTTAACATGACCCACCGAATAATTATTTGCGTCGAAACGGTTGCTTAACTCTGCCAAAAAGTCATGAATAAAAGCGTCCCATTCGGTTGCTTCTCCCTTGATTCGGACGGAGCCGTTGAGCCAGCCCAAAACAGCTTCTCCGCGTGCGTAAATGTCATAATTGACATCAGCCAAACGCAAACCGGCGTCGTTACGTTTCAGCGCCTCGTCAAGCCACCGGTCGATTCCGTCGCCGGTGACTGCGCTAACCGTCAATATGTCGGCATGAGGATACGCCTGTGCGGTGCGTTTCTGCAAAGCGTCGGCTTCCTGCCGCGTAAGGAGGTCTGATTTTGTGATCAGTATAATATCACTCTCTTCGAGTTGTTTACGGTATATATATGCAGCATCGTCGTGTAATCCGGCATTGCCTCCGTCAAGAATAGCGGTCAGACGTGCAGGGTCGGCTAAAACCGACAGAGGAGCAATGTTCAGTTCTCTGCTCCGGAACTGCTTCAAGGGCTGCATGATGGTCGCCGACAAATCGGTGCAGCTGCCCACCGGCTCGGCAATAATTATATCTGTTGCGGATTCCGTGCGAAGGTGTTGTATTGCTGCGGTTAATCCGTTAAAATTACAGCAGAAGCAACTGCCGCTTACTTCGGATACTTTTAGTCCGTGTTTCGACAACAACATGCTATCGACCAGTTCGGGAGCCTGATCATTAGTAATTAAGCCCACATTGAAGCCCTGTTTCATGAGGCGTTGAGCGGCTTCCCGCAGCAATGTCGTTTTTCCCGCTCCAAGAAAACCTCCCGTGAAGATTATTCTCGCTGTTTTCACTTTTACCGTATATTTATTTATTATTATTAAATCTTTATTTGTTTCCGATATTTCACCGACAAATTATTTCATATTATCTTTTAATTATTGCATCCAACTTAACGATAATACGGCGCAAAGATATGATTTCACTTGTTTATCTATTCGATATTTTAGACTAACACGAAAAAAACTGTTTTAATCACGAAAACAACAGCTCTCAATTCATCGTTTACAGTTTACAATTCCCGCTTGCGCTGATTTGTGACCAGCTTTTGGAGGATTCCTTCCAGTAAGTGCCGACAGCATTTCAAATGGGGAAGACAACATTCGGAATGGGGAAGACAAATTTTCAGAAATGTACGTCAACAATGCAAATGTTGACGTCAACAATGCAAATGTTGATGTCAACAATGCAAATGTTGACGTAAACAATGCAAATGTTGACGTAAACAATGTAAATGTTGACGTAAACAATACAAATGTTGACGTAAACATTTGCATTGTTGACGTCAACAATGCAAATGTTGACGTAAACAATACAAATGTTGACGTCAACAATGTAAATGTTGACGTCAACAAATCGTCCGGGAACGTACCGAAAACTGCTCGAAACGGTAAAATTATGAACTGTGACTTTGCAGTTTTTACAGTCCTTTAATCCATAATTAAAAAAGAATGTTGTTACTTTGTGAGCGACAACATTCTTATGGGTGTACGACAAAAATACCATCGTCGTTGCCCCCGCACTGCGCTTTCGCTTGTACGGGGTAACGACGATGGTATTTTTGTCGTACACCCATACAGTGAGAAGTATGTTTTCTGTTGGAAAAGTGGAAATGTTTTCAGTCTTTTTCATGTTTCCTATTGGAAAAATGAAAAATACCACAGTCTTTTCCACTTTTCCTGTTGGAAAAATGAAAAATACTACAGTCTTTTTCACTTTTCCTGTTGGAAAAATGAAAAATACCACAGTCTTTTCCACTTTTCCTGTTGGAAAAATGAAAAATACCACAGTCTTTTTCACTTTTCCTGTTGGAAAAATGAAAAATACCACAGTCTTTTTCACTTTTCCTGTTGTTTTCATGAAAATATCAATAATTATTTTCATTTTTCCTGTTTTTAGCTCATTTTTGAGAATCATTTTTTCTGTTTTTAATTTATTACTCAAAGCACAGACTATCGTTTTTTCTTTTTCTTTCTCAAAAATCATATCGTCGTTATCCCGCAGTGCGGGATAACGACGATATGATTTTTGTCGTACACCCCATTCTTAGTAGATGAGACCGGATTAATTAATGGGAACTCCTAAAAACTACTTTTTCTGCGTTCAATGTTAATTTTATTAATTTTTAAATCATCTTATTTTCGCCAGCACGAGAAATAACTGAAACGTATTCGGATGGATATTCACAGATTTACACCTACAACAACAGGAATCAACGTCTCCGCGTTACATTCAGAATTGGTTACTGCTTCCAAAAAGGCAGACAACCGGCAGAAAAACAGAAAAATCCATACGGTACGATGAAGTCGGCACAGATACAAATTAAAAATGGAATGGCTCCGGACAAGAGTACCTGTCAGTGACGAAGGCGTATCGTTACTTGGCGGCGAAGACGCCCGTTGCCGGGAATTAAAACCATTGAAATAATGGTGCTGTTCAAACAATTGTGCGGCAATGTACCCTTCCCCTGAAAAAATCAAGTTTTTAGAGTTTTCTTCGGTTTATATGCCTTTTAAACGGATAGCGACTTGTTTTTGGCAGGTTACCGATATTTTATTTATCTTTGCCACGTTAAAAAAAATAAATATTATGAATTATTTAAAAATTAAGATGAAGTTCAGGAAATTTGTGTGTGCGTGTTTGGCGCTTTTGTTTTGTTGTACGGCGGTTAAAGCAAAAGATCTCCGTGATTTACAGCAGGCATTTGTGGATTTGAAATTCGGGATGTTTATCCATTTCAACATACCCACGTTTACTAATCACGACTGGCCTGATCCGGACGCTGATCCGGCTATTTTCAACCCTCAAAAACTGGATTGTAACCAGTGGGCAAAAGCCGCCAAATCAGCCAAAATGCGTTACGGCTGCCTGACGGCAAAACACCATAGCGGTTTTTGTTTATGGAACACCAAAACAACCGACTACTATGTGATGAACAGTCCGTTTAAGCGGGATGTGGTCAAGGAATATGTTGACGCCTTCCGAAAAGAAGGTCTAAAAACCATGCTGTACTATTCGATTCTTGATACGCATCATAAACTGCGTCCGGGCTACATCACCCGTGCGCACGTGGATATGGTGAAGGCTCAATTGACGGAACTGCTGACCCGATACGGTGAAATCTCCGCCTTGATTATCGACGGATGGGACGCCCCATGGTCGCGTATCTCTTATGAAGATATACCGTTTGAGGAAATATACCGTTTGGTGAAACAATTACAGCCCGATTGTTTGTTGATGGACCTGAACGCGGCAAAATATCCGTCGGAAGTATTGTTTTATACCGATATTAAATCATACGAACAAGGCGCCGGACAGCATATTTCAAAGGAAACAAATCAATTGCCGGCATTATCCTGTTTGCCGATAAACAAATACTGGTTTTGGAAAGAATCATTTCCCGACACCCCCGTTAAAGACCCTGTGGAAATGGTGAAAAATAATTTGGAATTATTCAACAAAGCCTACTGCAATTTTATATTGAACGTCGCCCCGAACCGCGACGGGCTAATTGATGATAACGCATTAGAGGCATTGAAAGAAATAGGAAAACTGTGGAACGACAACGACGCGTCTATTCCGCTGCCGGAGTTTGAACCGCCGATTATTTCGTCGAATATCGCCAAGCATCAACCCGTTAATTCCAGCTGGAGCAACGACATGTATATTATGGACTTTGGCAATGATGACGATTTCGGAACTTCCTGGCGTTCCAACAAAGAAGTTTCCACGCCATGGTACGAAGTCGATTTTCAAAGCTATCGCTCATTCAATATGATTATGGTTTATGATAAAAGACAATATATTCGTAAATATCGCTTGCTCTACGAACAGGACGGCGAATGGAAAACAATCGTTTCGGATGCTAATAACCGGAAGGTGAAAATCCATCGTTTCGACCGCGTGTGGGGCGGTAAAGTAAAAATCATTATTGATGAATCGTCCGCGCCGCCGTTTATCGGAGAGTTTGGAGTTTATGACGAACAGCGATAAATAAAGGGGACTTCTCCGCTGTCGGCGCAACGAAACATTATAATAAACGAAACATTATAATAAAGGAGTGAAATAATTTTAAAATAAATAATAAAATTTACAAGTCATGAAAACATTACCGATAGGCACACAATCATTTTCTGTTTTACGTAATACAGACTGTTTGTATGTTGACAAAACACAGGATATCTATAGAATGATCGCTACCGGAAGAATTTTTTTTCTGTCCCGTCCGCGGCGTTTCGGAAAATCGTTGTTGATCAGTACGCTTGAGGAAGTATTCAAGGGAAATAAAGAATTGTTCAAAGGGCTTTATATTTACGACCGGTGGGACTG
>JAISRS010000279.1 GCA_031273485.1 Prevotellaceae bacterium | reverse complement strand
CACATGCAACAAATAGTATTAAAGTTACAAATAACACTAAACCAACTTTTTTCATAATATAATTGTCTATAATTTTCTGTTAAACAATGTGCAAAAGTACTGCTTTTTTTTATATATAAATGTTAAAAATATTTAAATTATACGATTAATTATTAAAAGCGAGAAGTAAAAACCAATTAATCAGCTGATAATAAGCGTTAAATAATTCACTGCGAAAATACAATAAAAAGATTGTGACAGCTTAATTTTTCGTAATAAAAAACTGTTTAGAGATGTGAAAATAAGGTATCTCTGTTAATTTTAGTTGACAATGACAAAAAAACCGCAGGATTTTAAATTCGTTCCATTCGTTTACTATCCCCTGGGCTGATAAGTAGAATAAATTTGTGCGCCAATCAACTGTTCCAATTCCGGACCAATCCTTTAATCATAATTCGGATAAGAAAGACGTTATAACAATTTTTTTTATTTTGTTTATGGGATTCGGAAATTATTATTACCTTTGCGCCGTGATTTTGATAAAGTTTTGAAATTATATAATATATGTGTAGGGAATAAACAGAATATTTTGAGAAAAATCAAAATGCAGTGAGAATCGAATATCAAATTTCCGTACATTTTAATACACTTAAAAATAAATAAAAATTATAAGCGAAAGCCGAAAAGCTTTGAGAGAGTAGGCAAAAATTGGTTTAATATATTTTATTTTATGAGAAAAGTTTCAGTTTGGATAGCGGCAAGTATATTTGCCATATCAGTCTTGTTCGTCGGTTGTAACGATAACAACGACGATGGTCCCGGTTCTACCACAGTAGCCGAAGATAAGGAGAACATACAAGCCTCCTTTGACAGAATAAAAAATATCCTCCAAAAGTTCCACGATGGAAGTTTGTATCGCTTTGCTGAGGAGTTTATTGATTATCACGAAGAGTATGTAGAGTCCTATTCCTCTTTCTATTATTATGTAGGTGACGGTAATGGAGATTATACATTACACTTGAACTACAATGCAGGGGAATATGAATATGAGTATGAATATACGCCGGGGACTGGAGATTATGCACATAACAGTTACGGTTATTATGACGATGTGATTTCGGACTTTGCCACTTTGCTAAGCGACAAGTTACAGGATGTGATAGATCTTGATGATATTGAAGAGAACGGCAGGTTTAATTTTGCATCTTTTGCCGGTCAATATACTTGGGACAATAGCCGCAAGGAGTGGAATAAGACCTCGCACAATACCATTTTAGCCCTGTTTCCGTCTTCCGAAAACGGCGCTACCAATAATTGTGAACTTGGCATCACGGAATATACGGATAAAGCTTGTGATATAGAAGGCGAAACAATATATCTGCCGACAAAAGTAAGCGCGTCTTTTAAAAAAGATGCTGTGAAATTGGCATCGGTAGATGTTACGGCTGATTATACAAACTATGGAATACCAAAACAGGCAACTGCAAAGGTATATGCCAAGCCGGTCAATATAGAAGCTGCTTTGATACAGGAATCGGCATCGAAATACAGTGCATCGTTGAGCGTTGCGGATGAGGATAATCAAGACAATAATCTTTCGATTTCCTGCACCGCTACATTATCCAACGGCATTAGTAACTATACGGATTTGGACGATTGCGAATTAAACAATCTTCGGGTTGCTATTGCTCAATCCGACCTTACCGTCAATGGCTCTGTTGATATAAAAACTCTCAACAACATCAATGAACCAAGTGTTACAGACATCAACAATTGTATTAGTTTTGAGGTGCTTTACCGCAATCAGATAATAGGAACACTGAAAGTGGAAGAGGTTGGAGATGAAGTGTATTTATTTATTATTTATAAAGACGGTACAAAAGAAAATACTTCTATTTACTACGATAGCTTTATTGAAGATATTGAATCAATATTTGAAAAATAAACAGGTTTGAAAGTCCTAAAATTAATTATTGCCGCGATACTGATAGGAAACAGTATCGCGGCTGTTGCACAGGAGAATACCGTATCGGAGATATATAAAAACGAACTCGGTATTGATGTCGCAAATATTCTCACATTTCTGTCGAAGAAAAATGAATCGTATTTAGTCAATTACAAAAGGCGCCTTACAGAAAAGCATACTCTTAGAAGCGGACTTAATTTGGACTGGAGCACGGCAACAGATGGACATAAAAGCGTAGGTATCAAAGGCGGATATGAACGGGGATGCCCTATTGTTTCCGACCATTGGAAATTACATTTCGGCGTGGATGCGTCATTATTATATAGAACAAATAATTTTCAATCAAACAAAGCAATCAGATGCGGATTAAGTCCGGTCATCGGCTTTAGCTATTTTCCGGTGAAACGATTTTCCATTGCAACAGAAGCCAGTCTTAACTTCTTTTATACGGATTATCATAATCCTAAAAGTTTTGACCCCGACGACAGTAAAAATGTCTTTGATATAAATATCGGATCAATAGGGATGTTAGTGGTTAGCTATCATTTTTAAGTCATGGATCAAAACGGTTTATCGGCTCACAAATTATTTTTGTTTTGTCATCGAATTAAACGAATGGAACGAATTAAAATCCTGCGGATTTTTACGGATTTCAGCGAATTTTTTATCCACGAATTACACGAATTACACAAATTTAAATCCTGCGGATTTTTACGAATTACACGAATTTTTTCTGCGAAGACAAAAATCATGAAAATCCTTTAATCATGGTTCAGACATTATCCACGTAATTTGTAATTTGTAATTAAATTAACTTATCTTTGCGGCGTCAAAATAAAAATTAATGACATAAAAATATAAATAATTACGTGTTATGAAATATGTACTGAAAGAAAACATAGGATCGGAAACAAGGTACGTCAAGATGTGTTTACCTGTTTTTTTAGAAAATAATGATATGCCTCGTGATTTTCCATTACGTGAAGGAACTAAGTGGGAGGCTATTGTAGAAGTCGATACCGGACAGATTTTAAACTGGACAAAGGGTTATCCGGCAACGGTAATATTTTTGAAAGTTGTCGATGCCGGCACATACTATTTATTGGATAAAGATTTGGACGTCATTGCAAAACTTGAAGGGTATGTTCCTAATACTCTCATTCCGGAAAGAAACGGCTGGGGCGATTATGTGGAATTGCATATCGATTCGAATGGCGTAATTACCAACTGGTATGACAATCCCGATTATTCCGCCTTTTTGAAATAGCATAGCAGAGCAGGTAAATGTGCACAAATCAATTAAAAGGAACTCCTAAACAGGATTAGCGGTGACCAAAATACCAGTATATAAAATACAGGAACAATCTCCTTTCGGAATAGTGCTGAGGCGAATATCGGACAATAACCCCGACAGCGCTGTTGCGCGCTACGAACATACTTCGTTCTCGAAGAATGATGTTCACAGTCACAACTATTATCTGTTTGGCATTCAGGAACACGGGGATAGCCGTTTCTTTATAGATTTCAAAGAGTACACGCTGCACGGCGCCATGCTTGTTTGTATTCTTCCGGGACAAATACATTTCAATGTTGAACAAAAAGACATTTCGGGCTGGCTTTTTGGAATAGACGCGCTGTTTGTTACCGACGAATTGAAGGAAATATTCGATATATTGCGGTTCTCGGAAAATGCGGCAATGCTTGACAATGAACTAATGAACGATTTAAATTCCTGTTTTGCGCTCCTCCGTAAGAGATTGACGACGGAACACGAGGATATAACGCGGCAGGTCGCCTACTCGCTGGCGAGTTCGGCGATGGGAATGATTGCCGAATTTTACCGGAAAAGGCAACTCGTTCCGCCCGACAAACGCCTGACGGACATAACGCGCCGCTTCAAGTCTTTGTTGCATGATAACCTGAAAGATAAAAAAAGCCCGTCGCAGTATGCCGATATGCTCCATATCACGCCGCCGTATCTGAACAAGGTGGTCAAACAGGTGACAGGCTTCACCACAGGCTATTGGATACAGCATGAAGCCATACTCGAAGCCAAACGCCTGCTTTTCTATACAAACAAAAGCGTAAAAGAAATCTCATTCCATCTCGGATATGAGGATTGCGCATATTTTACGAGGCTTTTCAGCAAAGTTTGCGGCATATCGCCAACCCAATTCCGCGAAAATTATCGCAAATAGTCCTGCATTCATCCCTTTTTGTCCTGCGCTTACCCGAAGAAATCGTTGTTACTTTGCACTTTTAAATTAGGGAACGTCGAAAAAAGCAATTTTTAGAAGTTTCCGTAAATAAATTTTGTGCAATGAAACATAATAAATCAATAGAGCGAATCCGCACTCCGTATGTATGGTTAAATCCTCGTAAATGCAAGGCTTGTTGGGCATGTCTTGATGCCTGTCCTTCAAAAGTTATAGGAAAAGTATCCTTCCTTTGGCACAGGCATGCGCTGACAGTCAATTCCGGCGCATGTACCGGATGTTTGAAATGTGTAAAAACATGCTCTGCCGGAGCATTTAACAAAATATCCAAAACGTAATATGAAAACACGTAAAAACGCAGTCAATAAGCGGGCAATAGTTTCCGTTGCAATGCTTTTCGCTTTTACAGTATTGATTGTTTCGGCAATATTCGATGTGCTGAATCTTTTTGCCGATGATATATTTAAATTGATTCATGCCATAACGGGCATCCTGTTCATGATATTGGGCATTTTCCATATTGTCTATAACTGGCGAACGTTAATGCATTATCTGAAAGGTAGAAAATAGAAGAGAGAAAGTAGAAAGCGTTTTATTTGCGCGCTTTGTGTTAAAAAATTTCTTTTACTGAATGCTGCGGCTATGTATGGGGCAGCTCATCAACAGCCACAGGAATTTACTCTGGTTGTTGACACTAAAAATTTGCGTGACAAAAAGAAAAAAGGAGTGAAGATAAATTTTGTCGCTAAAAAATCTATTCCGGTTCGGTTTACAAAGTCGGTGATGACCAAAAGCGGTAATCCGCATGAAGCATACGATTTTGTAAAAACTATGCTGATAGACAAACTATTGTAAATCAAATAAGATAAGCCCACCGCTCGCGCGGATTTGCAATCCGTGCGTGGAACAGCAGGAAACAGATTATAGCACGCAGATAACGCGGATTTTTATCGAACTGCGAAAATCTGCGAAAATCCCTAAAATCTGCGTTATCTGCGTGCCATCGTTTATAGTTTATAGTTCATCGTTCATTGTTCATTGTTTATAGTTCATCATTCATCGTTCATCGTTCATCGTTCATCGTTCATCATTCATCCCCCGTAATTTTTAATTTTTAATTCGTAATTGTTTAATACGCCACAATCACAATCCTTTCCTTCGCGTTGGAGCAGCTATTGTTGTCCGGCG
>JAISRS010000266.1 GCA_031273485.1 Prevotellaceae bacterium | reverse complement strand
GGACAAAAAAGTACGATTAATTATACAGAGTAATAATCATGATATAAGAGGTTTAAAAAAAAATGTGGAAAAATTTCAACTTTATATGCAAAAAAATGTACTTGTGTTATAAAAAAGTTTTTAACTTTGGCTAAAAAAACAGAAAAAAATAGGATTATATGAATGTTTTTAAACAAGTTTTTTTATTCTATTATGAAGGATTTCGGGGAATGACAGTAGTTGGTAAAACTCTGTGGATTATAATTATTATTAAACTAATAATAATGTTTTTAGTGTTAAAACTGTTTTTCTTTCCCAATTTTCTAAAGTCCAACTTCAAAACCGAAGATGAACGTATTAATTATGTAACTAAGGAGCTAACGGCTCCTGTAAATATTAACTAATGTAATTTTTTTTAATTAACCTTTTAAAACTGTAAATGCAAATGCTTGATAACATGTTTTTAAGTTCTGTAGTAGAGTGGTCGAGGCTGCAATTTGCCCTGACTGCTGTGTTTCATTGGTTTTTTGTACCTCTGACCTTAGGTCTTTCGTTTTTGATAGCCATCATGGAATCAATATACGTGAAAACCGGGAATGAGTTTTGGAAGAAAGCCGTGAAATTTTGGATGACAATCTTCGGTATAAACTTCGCAATTGGAGTGGCTACCGGAATTATTCTCGAATTTGAATTCGGAACAAACTGGTCGAATTATTCCTGGTTTGTCGGAGACATTTTCGGAGCGCCTTTGGCTATCGAAGGCATTTTTGCTTTCTTCATGGAAAGTACATTTATCGCAATCATGTTTTTCGGATGGAATAAAGTCGGACGAAAAACACATGCGCTGGCAAGTTGGTTAACTGCTTTTGGAGCAAACATTTCCGCATTATGGATATTAGTTGCAAACTCATGGATGCAACATCCTGTAGGAATGACGTTTAATCCGGATACGGCGAGGAATGAAATGAATAACTTCTGGGATGTATTATTCAATCCCACAGCTATTTCCAAATTTTTCCACACCATCACCTCCGGATACGTTCTGTCGGCAGTAGTAGTAATCGGCATAAGCGCCTGGTTTCTGTTGAAAGGGAGGGAAATAATTTTTGCCAAAAAAAGCATAATTGTCGCCTCCATATTCGGATTGCTTAGTTCCGCAGTGCTGATATTCACCGGCGACTCCTCCGGACATAACATTGCTCACACCCAACCTATGAAACTTGCAGCTATGGAAGGCTTGTACAAAGGTAAGCAAGGCGCCGGATTGAGCGTGATAGGATTACTTGATCACAGCAAAATGCATGGCGACGATAAAAAAGCATTCCTGTTCAATCTCGAAATACCCAAACTGCTATCATTCATGGGCTACAGAGACCTAAACGCTTTTGTACCCGGAATTGACGATCTGGTTGACGGAGGATATGAATATACGGATCAGAATGGAACAAAGGTAACTGCAATTTCGGTTGAAGAAAAAATACAGAGAGGAAAAGCAGCTATAACCGCGTTCTCCGAGTATAAAAAAGCAAAAACCGAAGGGAATACAATAGCCGCCGAAGACGCAAAAACCAGAATAGAAGATAATTTTCGATATTTCGGTTATGGATATCTCAACAATCCATCGGATGTAATCCCCAATGTACCTTTGTGTTATTACAGTTTCAGAATTATGGTAGGTTTGGGATTTCTGTTTATTTTTGTTTTTATTGTAACACTGTGTATTGCACTGAAAAAAGACGGAAATTTCAAGAAATGGGTTCTATACCTGTCGATATTAACGGTTCCGCTGGTATATATTGCATCGCAAGCCGGATGGGTAGTAGCGGAAATGGGACGCCAACCATGGACAATTCAGGATTTGCTCCCCACCGTTGCGGCAACCTCACGCATCGACGCAAGCGCTGTGATGATAACATTTTTCCTGTTTTTTGTGTTGTTTTCAATATTACTTGTTGCAGATCTGAAAATTCTTTTCTCGCAAATAAAAAAAGGACCAAATATTTCAAACGAATAATTATTAAAATACAATTATGATGGACACAACATATATTTTTCTTCAGCACTACTGGTGGTTTCTGGTATCCCTCCTGGGAGCTTTGTTTGTATTCCTGATGTTTGTACAGGGAGGTCAAACGCTTATATATAATCTTGGAAAAACAGACGACGAAAGAACTTTGATTATTAACAGTCTGGGTCGGAAATGGGAATTTACTTTCACAACCTTAGTCACATTTGGAGGAGCGTTTTTTGCCTCTTTCCCACTGTTCTATTCCACAAGTTTCGGCGGCGCTTACTGGGTATGGATGGCAATACTGCTATTCTTTGTTATTCAGGCAGTATCTTACGAATTTCGTTCCAAAGTCAATAACCTTTTAGGAAAAAAAACGTATGAGATATTTCTCCTCCTGAACGGTTTGTTTGGAACTGTACTTGTGGGAACGGCAGTAGGAACTTTCTTCACAGGCTCTATGTTTTCGGTGGATATGGCTAAAATCGCAAATATCGGAGGAAATATGACCATTTCACAATGGGAAACTCCTTTTCACGGATTGGAAGCCGTACTCAATCCCATTAATGTATCGCTGGGCTTGGCAGTATTTTTCCTTGCACGTGTTTTGGGCGCTTTGTATATAATCAACAGCGTAGATCACGACGACATTTTTGCGCGAGCCAAAAAACATTTACTGTATAACAGTATTCCTTTTCTGGTTTTCTTCCTGTTTTTTGTTGTATGTATCTTGATTAAAGACGGTTTTGCAGTTAAACCCGACACAGGTATAATCTTTATGGAACCTTACAAATATCTGACTAATTTCATACAAATGCCTGTGATAGCGGCTATTTTCCTGATTGGAGTTGTTGGCGTTCTGTGGGGAATCGGCAGTACAATATTCTTTAAAACTCAATACACAAAAGGAATTTGGTTTGCCGGAGCAGGCGCCGTATTTGCAGTACTTGCCCTGCTCCTGAATGTGGGTTATAACGATACGGCATACTATCCATCGACATACGGCGAAGGACAAGATTACCTGCAAAGTTCGTTGACTATCTACAACAGCTCGTCAAGTAAATTTACTTTAACAGCAATGAGCATTGTTTCCGCCGTCATCCCGTTTGTGTTGGCTTACATAGTTTTGGCATGGAGAGCTATAAACAAAAAGAAACTGGCATTGAGCGAAATACAAGCAGAAACACACATTTATTAACTATAAAAAATAAAATAAGATGAAATACTTGCCTCAAATATTAATGTTTATTTCCTGGCCCCTGTTCATATATCTGTGCTACAGAATATGCGCCTGGGTCATATATAAATTCGAAAATAAAATTAAAGAATAAATTTTCCAGTCTATATTGTTTTATTTAAAAGGTTTACTCTTCCTTATCGGAAGAATAAGCCTTTTTTTAATGACAGTTGGGAACTTCTAAAAACTGATTTTTCTGCGTTCAATGTCAATTTATATTAATTTTTAAATCCTCATTTACAATTAGTAAACTCCGGTTAAAAATTTTGCCCGCCTTGAAAAATCAAGTTTTTAGAAGTTCCCAATTATTAGAGAAGCAAAACAAATAAGTTATAATACGTTTTTGGACGGAAAAGCCCTGACAGGGATTTGATACTAAACTGCTTTCATGTAATATATTCCCGAATTATCTTCGTCGAACTGCGCTTCATTCCGGATTGCTTCCGGCTGCGCCGTCGCAATGACGGCAAGCGAAGATGTCATTGGCAGGTTGGAAGGCGCCCATAGCAGGGTTAAAGTTAGTATCTTATTTCCGAAATTGATGTAATTTTTGGCAGAATATTCAATTTTAATATGGTTGTTTTTTACGAAGTACAAAAACCTGATTTCCACCTAAATTTTCCAAACAAAACAACCTCAGTAGCCTCGGTATTAACCCATCTCTCCAACCTCATTACCTCATTGTATTATTCCGCAATCGGAAGAGATAAAATAAGGTAATGAGGTTATTGGGATTGGAGTATTTTTGTTACTGAGGTTGTTTTGTTGTTTGAATAAGGTAGAAATAAGGTTTTTATCCACCGTGTCCGGTTCCTGCTGTTCCATGCACGGATTGCAAATCCGCGCAAGCGGTGATTAGGTGAAAATAAGGTTTTTATCCACCGTGTCCGTTTCCTGCTGTTCCATGCACGGATTGCAAATCCGCGCAAGCGGTGGGAATAAGATTTTTATCCACTGTGTACGTTTCCTGTTGTTCCATGCACGGTTCACCGTTCATCATTCATCGTTCATTATTTCTATCTCAAACAATTTAGCCCAGTTTTTTCCGGTGACGAATATTCTGTTTTTTGCAGCGTCATAAGCGATTCCGTTGAGGACGTCGGTATCGGGTTTTATGTATTCGCGTTTTAATATCCCGTTAAGGTTTATTTTGCCTGTAATTTCGCCTGTTTCGGGATTAATTCTCACGATATAGTTTTCGGCGTAAACATTTGCCCAGATTTCTCCGTTGATGTATTCCAGTTCGTTGAGATTTGTTTCGGCGCCTTTGTTGCTATATACTTCCAGTTGGTCGATAATATTCATATTTCCGGGATTAAGTTTATAGAGGTTGGATGTTCCGTCGCTCATCCAGAGATTTTCTCCGTCGCCGGTGATACCCCAACCTTCCGAATTATAGTCAAACTTACCTGTTTGGACGCAATCCGGATAACTGTAAATAAAGCCTTCTCTGTTTTTCCATGTCAGTTGATAAATTTGGTTTCGGTGCAAACATATTCCTTCTCCGAAATATTTATCGGGTAACAGATGCCGGATCAATACCCTGCCTGTTTCCAACTCCACTTTTCTTAACGAGGAATGTTTTTCCTGTCCCGTACCTTCAAACAGGAATCCTTCGCTATAGAACAGTCCCTGAGTGTAAGCCTTATCATCGTGGGGATACTCCCGAACGACTTTGTATTTATATAATTGCGGGGCGGATGCGGGGATTATTTTAAGAGCGAACTGTATTGTTTCAACTGTTTTACCAAGCGAATAAATTACCAAAGACATGCGTCTTATTCCCATTTTCACCGACGACAGCGGAAATTCCTGCTGTAAGGAATCAAAGGTTTTGCGGTATTTTCCGTCAATATTCAAAACACAGGAGTCCATTTTGATTGAATCCGTCATATTTTTGATATTTAACGTTAACACATCTCCCGACTTGAATGTAGCGCCGTTTTTAGGGGCGGAAAGTACGAACAGTTCTTTTTTTGCGCTTTTTGTTTTTTGCGTTGTGCGGGTTTCCGTTCTATTGAGGCACGAAACGCATATAACCAGACAAAAAGACAGTAACAACACTTTTAACATATCAAAAAGACTTTATAAAGGGAACCTAAAAACTTGATTTTTCAAGGCAGACAAGATTTTTTAACAGGAGTTTACTAATTGTTAATGAGGATTTAAAAATTAATAAAATTAACATTGAACGCAGAAAAAGCAGTTTTTAGAAGTTCCCTAAAAAAGGCTATCCGTAAAAGAATAGCCTTACACTAGATCAAAAAAAAAATTTATTTATTAATTCCTAATTCTTTTTTCACCAAAGGCAGAATGTCTGTGCTTTGGGTTTCGTTGAAATATACCAGAGTTTCTACCTCGAATATATACGTAAAATTGTTAGCTTTAGCAACCTTGTCGATAGCGTTTTTTACTTTTTCCCGAATCGGGGTAAATAATTTTTGTTGTTCCTGTTGCCATCTTCCCTGAGAGGATTGTTCCTGCTCGCCTATACGCTTTTGCAGTTCCATGATGTCTTTTTGTTTAGCCTCTTTAATTGTTGCAGACCATTTGTCCTGATTGTCGGAAAATTCCTGAAGTTTTTTGTTGTATTCAACAACCATTTCGTCATAGATTTCCCGTAAATCTTTGGCATACGCCTCCATTTTAAGAGTTAAAGAATCCATTTCGGGCATAACTCCCGCTTTGAACAGTTCATTGGTATTAATATGTCCGAATTTTAAAGATTGTCCATTCGATTGAAATGAAACAGCGGCAAAAGCCACGAATAATAAAATTATATACTTTCTCATAAATTATTATATTACATTGTTTTATTTAAATTTATTTAAATTATTTTCGATTGCAAATATACTATTAATATTTTAATTACAATATATTTTTTATTTAAATCCCATTTTTTCCAGAATTTTATCGCTTAAATCGTATCTCGGATTATTGTATATAATGCTGGGATTACTTGCAATATCGAATATTATTGCGTATCCGCCTTCGGTGGATACATCTTTTATTGCATTATACATTTTATCCTGAACAGGTTTGAGCAATTCATCCCTTTTCTTTGCAACGGCGCCTTCCGGTGAAAAGTAAGATTTTTGAAGTTCCTTAACTTCTTTTTCTTTTGTTATTATCTCCGTTTCACGTTTCTGCCTTAAATCTTCCGTCAACAATACTTTTTCGGACTGATATTTGGTATAAAGATCCTGAACCACTTTATATTTATTTTCAATCTCCTGCTGGTATTGTTTCGATTGTTTTTCCAACTGTTCCTGCGCTGTGGCGTAGGCAGGTATTTTCTTCAAAATATATTCCGAATCCACATATCCGAACTTTTGAGCTTGCGATGCGAATGTCGAAAACATCAATACTGTAAAAATAATACTTATCTTTTTCATATAAATAACTGATTAAAGCCTGACTTCAAGCAACTTTGCACTTCAAAAGCATTTTCCGTATTTTGAAGACTCGGCTTGGTTAATAATAATAATTTTCTAACTGTCAAAATGTTTGTCCCATAACAAAGTGTAATTGATTTCTTTTCATATCCCGTCCCGGGATTCTGTCAAATCCGTAGCCCCAGTCCAGACCCAAAGTTCCTACTATATTGAGGTTTACTCTCACGCCTAATCCGGCGGAACGTTTGGTGTCGAAGGGATTAAATTCGTTTATCGAACTCCAGCAGTTACCTCCTTCGAGGAATCCGAGAACATAAATCTGCGATGCCGGTTGCATTATTACCGGGTATCTCAATTCCAGAGTAAATTTATCATATACGTTTCCGTTATAGGCGTTTTTGCTGTTGGCATAAGGCGTCAGGGAGTTGTCTTCATATCCTCTTAGGGAGATAATATCCTGTCCGTACATTACGTATCCCGACATTCCGCCGCCGCCCACAACAAAGCCTTCAAAGGGAGAATATCCCCATTTTTTATTATAGTATCCCAGATAGCCGAACCGCGCTCTTGCCATAAATATCAAATCGCCCACAACAGGCATATAGAATTCGCCGTTGACTGTCCATTTGTGATATTCAATAAATTTGTATTTGTCCACGTCGCGCATTTCCGCGTAATTTTTACCGGGCGAAAGCAGCGAGTACGGAGGCGTAAGCTGAACTCCTACGGTAAACGACGAACCTTGACGGGGAAATATTGGGGTGAGTATGGAATTACGACCGAATGCAAGATTCAGACTGAAATTGTTTGAATTTCCGTTGGAAAACAGGAATCCGCCCGTCCAGTTTCTTAATTGATAGCGTTGCAAATTCAGTTGATAGGACAGTGAAAACATGTGATCGGGCCATTTCAGTCTGTGCTGCAAGCCTAAGCCCAGCCCCATAACCTTCATACTTTCACCCGTATCGTAGTCATAATAGTTATTGTATCCGTAACCGTAACCGTAGCCATAGTTTCCGTAACTTCCGTCATAATAGGGATTATACACCGAAGTTTGATTTGAGAAGTATGCGGTGGCGGAAAAAGCGATAGGTTTCCGTCCACCCAGCCAGGGTTCCATGAAGTTGACGCTGAATTGCTGATAGCGTTTTCCGTTTGTTTGGAATCGGAGGCTTAATGTTTGTCCGTCGCCGGTTGGCACCGGGCGCCACGATTTAAAGTCGAAGAAACGGCGCGCCGAAAAGTTCGAAAACGTTACGCCCACGCTGCCAACGAACATGTTTGCGCCCCAGCCTCCCGACAGTTCAAACTGGTCGTTTGATACTTCGGTAAGTTCATAATTCAGGTCCACATTTCCTTCCGCTTCGTTGGGACGCAGAAAACCTGAGGCGTTTTTATTCAGTTCTTCCGCATCGAAATATCTCATTGTTGAGAGCATACGTATTGATTCCTTAAATTTTGAGATGCTGAACAAATCTCCGGGAACGGTGCGTAACTCACGGCGAATCACGTGTTCGTTGGTTTTTGTGTTTCCGGATATGTTTACGCGGTTAATTCTTGCCTGATCGCCTTCTCTCACTCTAATTTCCAGGTCGATGGAATCGCCCGCTATATTTACTTCAACGGGTGTAAGCTGTGCGAATATGTATCCGTTATCGTGATAAAAATATGTTGATACCGATTCGTCGTCTGTTTGTAACCGTTCGGTGAGCAGCACTTTATCGTATATATCGCCTTTTTTTATGCGCAGCACTCCGGCAAGCGACTGAGAGGGATATTTTGTGTTGCCTACCCAGGATATATTTCTGAAATAGTATCTGTTACCTTCGTGTACTTTGAGTTTTATTCCTACTCTGTTTTCCGATATTTTATAGACGGAATCCGTCAGTATTTCCGCGTCGCGGTAGCCTTTTCTGTTGTAGAGATCAATCAGTTTATCTTTATCTTCTTCGTATTTTGATTCTATAAATTTTCTTGATTTGAAGATGGAATGTATTGCAAATCCTTTTTGTTTTGTATTTTTCAGGGAGGCTTTCAGTTTTCCTGCTCTTATTTTTTCATTGCCTTCAAAAGTGATTGTTTTGATTTTGACCTTATCTTTTTTGTCGATAGTGAAGACGAGGTTTACGGCGTTTTTAAGAACCGAATCATTGTTCACTTTCACTGTTACTTCGGCGTTCAGATAGCCTTTTTCGGCGTAATACTGTTTTATTTTGTCCACGTTTGATTTTATGGTATAATCCGACAGGGCGGCGCCTCTTCGCAGGGTAAATATTTTTTCTTTCAGGTCTTTAGCCTGACTTTTTTTAATCCCCACCGTTTCCCACTGCATAATGCGGGGACGTTCGGAGAGGACTATTTCGAGCCACACTTTGTTGCCTTCGGTTTTTACCACCGGTATATCAACGCTTCCGAAGGAGTTTTGTCCCCACAGGCGTTTAATTGCCTGTCGGCATTTGTCATCTCCCGGAATACTGATTACGTCTCCTTTCGACAGTCCCGAAATATTTATTATCTGATTCTTATCGGTAAAATTTACTCCCGACACTGTAATATCTTCGATAATATATTTTTTGGGCATTTCGTAATTCAAGTCAATATGAGGTATGGAATCCTGTGTTTGAGCGTTTACAATATTATACAGCAGTAATCCTAATGTAAAGCATAATGTTTTTAAAAATCTGTTTAGTACGGTTATTTTACCAATTTTGTATGGGTACAATTGTTTCATTAAATAGTGATATAAAAATTTAAATCAAAGTTCCTGTTTTATTTGTTCTCCTGTTTTTCCGAATCTTCTTTCTCTTTTCTGAAATTCTTCTATAGCCTCTGCGAAATCTTTTTTGCTGAAATCGGGCCACAAGACGGAGGGGAAATAAAATTCGCTGTAGGCTGCCTGCCACAGCAGGAAGTTACTTAGCCTTTGTTCTCCGCTGGTACGAATTATTAATTCCGGGTTCGGCATATCAGATGTTGTTAAATATTGTTCAAAAATATTTTCATTTATACTTTCCGGGGTTATTTCTTTGTTTGCCACTTTGCGGGCTATTTGTTTCACGGCTTCTATAATTTCCCACCTTGAACTGTAGCTTAGCGCGAGTGTTAAAACCAAACCCGTGTTCTTTGATGTAAACTCTATTGCTTGGTTTAACTTCTGTCGAACATTTTCTGTAAATGAAGATATTTCGCCTATGGTTTTCAGTCGCACATTATTTTTGTGTAATTCGGGGACTTCCTTCACGATGGTTTCTACAAGAAGGTTTGTCAGCGCTTCTATTTCGCTTTGAGGGCGGTTCCAGTTTTCGGTGGAAAAGGCATACAGGGTCAGATATTTAATTCCTGTTTCTCCGCAAAATTCCACTGCTTCCCGCACGGCTTTTACGCCGTTTTTGTGTCCGAACACTCTGTTTAGACCTAATTTCTTTGCCCAGCGTCCGTTGCCATCCATAATGATGGCTACATGTTCGGGAATTTTAAGATTATTCATCATTATTTCTTTTTTCTGCTTACGTTATCGTAAAGGTCGTAGTTTCTGTTAATTCCGTTGAAGAATCTTTTTGATGGGAGTAATCTCTTCAGCGAGGGGCATTTGCTTCTTACCGCAAGCCGGTATGAGATGGAAACTCCAAAGAAGGATACCCAGTCGGTATTCATCAGTATTGAGCCTTTTTGCGAATTGTTGAGTTCGCTCGGTCGTATATTGTTAAACCGGTCGATGTCATCATTAAATGTTTTTTTGAATTGCCATTCGGCGCCCACTGTCCAGCGCGTCCAGGGCGAGTATTTAAATCCTATTCCGATGGGGATGTTAAATACCTGTATAGCGCTCGAATTTGCATCTACTGTTCCATATACCGATTTATGCAACAGAGAGGCGCTGCGGGCGTCGTCTGTTTTTGCGTAGGAATCGGGGTATGCTATCGTGATGCCTATGCCTATAAATAAATAAGGCGCAAATCTTTCGTTCAGCTTGTGATATACGGGTTCAAAGGGGGCGAATCCAAGTTCTATGCCTGTATTGAAATCTATCAAAGTGCGGCTGAAATATACGGGGGGTCTTCCATACGGGTATTTAATGTCGTAGAAAGGCATATCGCCCGAATAGCCTTTGGAATTGCCTGCAATATTACCGAACGAGATACTTGTTCGCAAGGCATACAGGAGGTTGAAGTAGTAACGGTGCATCACCGTTCCGTAGTATCGCGGCGACATAAACGGGGTAAATTCGTTAAAGTCGCCTAAATAAAACGTTGTGCCGGCGCCAAGTCCAAGCTCTGTTCTATCTACTCTAAACACCGAATTTTTTTTACGTTCGATTTGTCCTTCCGAAATCGAATAAATCCCTAAAATAAAAAAAACTATGACTGTACATTTTTTCATCATCTACCATTTTTTATTACTCATTATCGAATATTTAAAGCGACAAAGTTATTAAAAATAATGGTTTTTGTATATTTTCCCGATTTTATTAAAAATATTTTTAACATTAATTTCTTATATCTATGCCCCAATTCAGCTTTGTACGTAATGTTTTGAAGAAATTATAGTCTTTTAATTTCATAAAATTTAACACCTGTTGTGATTTTTTTATTTTCACTTTTGTGTTCGATAATATCTCAAACATTTTATTATCCATGCTTAATGCGGCGGTTCCTTTTCTTGTTGTTATTTCTATTGATATTTCCGATTTATCGGAGATTATTATTGGTCTTATATTTAGATTGTGCGGCGAGATGGGCGTTATCACAAAGTTTTGGGTATCGGGCAGCACTACCGGACCTCCGACGCTTAATGAGTAGGCGGTGGAGCCTGTTGGCGTTGAGACCAGTATCCCGTCCGACCAGTAGGAGGACAGGAGTTCATCGTTGATCCACACTGTGGTTTTCAGCATCGTAGGATTGTTTCTCTGTATTGTGACTTCGTTCAGGGCGTAGGACGAAAAAATCTCGTTTTTTTCGTTGTACACGCTTATCAGACTTCTTTTTTCTATGTCATAATTATGTTCGAACATTCCTTTCAGCGCCGGTTCCATGTCGTTAGCCGATATTTGGGCAAGGAATCCGAGTCTTCCGAAGTTTATCCCAAGTATTGGAATTTGATGTTCTATGGCAAATTGCGCTGCTTCTAAAAATGTGCCGTCGCCTCCTGCGCTCAGCAGGCAGTTTAGGTTTTTGTCGATGTCTTTAATCGACGAAAACTGTTCGCATGGGATATTTGTATCGAGAATTTCCTGCAAATAGACCCAAAACGGGTGATATATACATATCTCCGCATTTTCCCTCAGTATGTTTACCAGGTTTTTCAATTTATCTGCGTTGTCCATTCCGGAAATTCTCCCGTATAATCCTATTTTCATGCGAAATCTATAGTTTTAATTCTCATTTAATTCTCATTTAATTCTCATTTGTAATCTTCATTGATTGTGATAAACAGCTGCTGACGCCGTTATTGACGGGTTACATTACAAATGTTGAGCTTATTGATTTATATGTATAGACTTTTTCGATGACGTCCGCAAACAAATCGGCTACCGACAGTATTTTGATTTTATTTTCGCATAATTTGTGATTTTTGTTCAAATTCAGCGGGATGGTATCGGTGATTATGACTTCCTCTAACGAGGATTGCGCTATTCGTTCGCAGGCTGGACCCGAAAACAGTGCATGTGTGGCTATTGCTCTTACGCTAAGCGCTTTTTGTTCCGTCATCATGTTTGCTGCAAGTGTAATGGTGCCGGCGGTATCAATCATATCGTCAAGTATTATTATGTTTTTTCCTTTAACGTCGCCGATGGCGGTCATGTCCGAAACCACATTGGCTTTTTCTCTTGATTTATGGCATATTATCACCGGACAGTCTAATGCTTTGGCGTATGCGCTTGCTCGTTTTGCTCCTCCCATATCCGGCGCGGCTATTGCAAGATTTTCCACGTCCAATTTTTGGATATATGGTAAAAATATGGAGCTTGCGAAAATATGGTCAACCGGTACGGAAAAGAATCCCTGAATTTGGTCGGCGTGCAGGTCTATGGTCATAATGCGATCGACTCCGGCAGTTCCAAGCATGTCTGCCACGAGTTTTGCCCCTATCGACACGCGCGGCTTGTCTTTTCTGTCCTGACGCGCCCAGCCGAAGTATGGCATCACTGCCACAATCTTATATGCCGACGCTCGCCGAGCGGCATCTATCATCAGTAACAACTCCATCAGGTTGTCACTCGGCGGAAATGTGGACTGTATGATGAATACCGTGGCTCCACGAACACTTTCATCGTATGAAGCCTGAAACTCTCCGTCGCTAAATTCCAAGACTGACGACGAGCCGAGTTCCGCTCCGAAACTCTTGGCTATCAGTTCTGCTAAATACCGGCTACCTCGTCCGGAAAAGAACTTTATCTGGTTATTTAAATGCATTTTCGTATATCCTTTTAAGGCGGCAAATTTAAAGTATTTTATTTAATGATTGTCCCTATTCGGTAATTTTTTTGTATTTATTTTTCTTTTATGATAAAAATCAGACTGTTCGAAAATAATAAATCATAGAACTCAAACCCCAAAATCGACCCTTTCCACGAATGTTTGGTCTCCAATTTCAAGGATTTCTTTTTATCCACGATTTTTTCCACGATTTTTTTTATCCACGAATTACACGAAATACACGAATTTAAAATCCTGCGGATTTTTTACGAATTACACGAATTTTTTTTTCTGCGAAGGCAAAATCATGAAAATCCTTTAAGGACTTTAAGGACTTTAAGGTATTGAAAGACTTTCAAGACCTTAAAGTCCCCACTAAAAACGAAGATTCCGTTTTACCACGGGTCTGCAAGCCGAAGGCTTGTTTTTAGCCAAGGGGTCGAAATCCTCAAGCGGTGGAAATATTTTGCCGGTTATAAAATTATAACTTATCTTTGCGCTTTAATTCAGGATTTAAAGGTATGACGCAAAGTTTGAAAACTCCGTTTAGCCGAAAGTATTATTGAGGAAAATAAAGAAAATTTTATTGCGGAATGGAAAAAAACGTTCGGAGAAAAATAAACATGGAAACTGAAATGAACATAAGTAAATTATGGTTTGTAGATAATAAGATTTATATTCAAACCGCAGACGGTAAGGAATTTTGGCAATCGTTACTGTGGTATCAAAGGCTACTGTATGCAACCGACGAAGAACGGGCAAATTATAACATATCTTATTCGGGGATACATTGGCAGGATGTGGACGAGGATATATCGTTTGAAAGTTTCCTGTATGACAGTCCCGAACCGGAAGGCGTGGCAAAATTTTTCAGGCAACATCCCGAACTCAACGTTTCTGCAGTAGCCCGACGAATGGGAATGAAGCAAAGCCTGTTAGCCGCATACATCGCCGGAACAAAAAAACCTTCCGAAGAACGAACAAAACAGATATACGAAACAATTCGGAGTATCGGAAAGGAATTATCTCAGGCGCCCGTCTGAACAATGATTAAAGGATACAGCGACACAATCATGAAAATCCTTTAATCATGTAAATCAAGGTTCGGACAATAAAAAAGAGGGGCTGCATCAAATTCAGTCCCCCTTCCATTATTATTTATGGTTCAATTATTTCACGAATACGGAACCCCCTGTACTTGTCGTTCCGTCGGTGAGCCGCTGCGCTACGCCGTTTTTCCACAGGGTGGCTACATCGCCTTCCTCTCCCGCCACATATACGTCGCTACCCAATACGTAAACGGAACTTGCACCAGCATAACCTGTCCCGTCAGTGAGTCGCTGCGCTACGCCGTTTTTCCACAGGATGGCAGCCCATTCGCCGCTTGCATTTATTTCATATCCGACCACATATACGTCGTTGCCAGATACATAAACGGAATTTGCAAGAGCATTACTTGTCCTGTCAGTGAGTTGCTGCATTGCACCGTTTTTCCACAGGATGGCTACAGTATTATAGCTTTCATCCTCTTCATATCCTGCTACATATACGTCGTTGCCCGATACGTAAACGGAAGTTGCGGCAACAGAATTTGTCCCGTCAGTTAACCATTGAGCTACACCGTTTTTCCACACAACAGCTCTTTCCGCTTCATATCCGGCTACATATACGTCGTTGCCGGATACGTAAACGGAATATGCCTCAGCAGAAGACTCATTGAGTCGCTGCGCTACGCCGTTTTTCCACAGGATAGCTATATGCATACCGCTTGCATTTAATTCCTCTCCTGCCACATATACGTCGTTACCTGATACGTAAACGGAAGATACACGAGCATCTTTTGTTCCGTCAGTGAGCCGTTGCGCTATACCGTTTTTCCACAAGATGGCTACATAGTTGCCGCTTGCATTGATTTCAATTCCGGCCACATATACGTCGTTGCCCGATACATAAACGGACCTTGCAGTAGCAGAATTTGTCCCATCAGTGAGCCGTTGCGCTACGCCGTTTGTCCACAGGGTGGCTACATAGTTGTCGCTTGCATTTGTTTCATATCCTGCCACATATACATTTACAGCGGGTAGTGTCACCGTGAGGGCGCAACTGCCTGTTATGCCGTTGACGGAGGTTGCGGTGATGGTAGCTTCGCCTTCGGCAACTGCCGTAACTTCGCCTGTTTGGGCGTTGACTGTGGCTACGGCGGCATTGCTGCTGCTCCATGTCAGGGTTTTGTCTTCCGCTTCGGCAGGCAAGGCTTCGGCAGTGAGGGTTTGCGTTTCGTCAACGGTCAGCGTGAGCGTGGCGGGCGATACGGTTACTTCTGTAACTTGCAATTTTTCGGTATCTTCGAGGTTGTCGCAGGATACCGTAAAGGCGGCAAATGCTGCTATTGTCAGCATATTTGCCATGAATGTTTTAATATAATTCATTTTTAAATTTAATTTTATGCCTGTTGAGGGCGGTTATGTTCATTATGCACGGGTTCAGGACGTTTGTTACGGCACAATAGCCGAAATGATCCTGCTCCAGGGTCCCTTCTCTCCGCGGGTATTTTCCCAACAGAGACAAAAATAAATGCCGCAACGCCTACATTCCATGTAGCGATTTCTTGATATTTCGGAGTATATTCCATAAAAATGTCAGACTTTGGCATCATATATTATTTTCTTAAAAATCTTACAAATTTTTCGGGGCAAAATTAATACATTTTTTTTAATCAAAAAAAATATTTTTGAAATTAATTTTTTTTTTGAAGAACTGAAATTCCTGTTAGGGGATCGCATCTTATTGCAGCAGTGTATATTTACATATTATCGTACCCCCATCTTCATATATATGTTTCTTTTGTTCATCGGTTAAAATGCTGTCCGACATAAAATCAGGAGGAAGATAAGCTTCATTAAATACGGAAATAAACGTTGAATCATTGACGTACGACTTGGGAGAATTAATCTCTCCGAATTTAAATTCGGAGTTTTTATACATGGTTTTATTTTTTGTATCATACACAAAACTGATTACATCTTTTTTGTCGATTATACATCCCATTATATAATTTTTGATTATAAACGGAGAGTATGAAAGATATTGATATTCCTGATTTTTTATTATTTCCATCAGGTTATCTCTAAACTTTTCCGGCGCTTTATTATCTCCAAAATCAATATATATATTGCCTTCCAAATCTCCGTCCTGCGTAAAAATATATGCACTGTCGGATATTCCATGATAATATATAAATTTGTTGTCTGTTTGTTGAAAATAGGAACCCATAACCATGTTGGCGTCAAAATATTGAGTATAGGGAATATATTCTTTTTCAACGTTCAGTAACGAATCCGTCAGCGCTACTTGATAACCTTTAGATTTACCCTTATTATATTGAGCAAGCCAAAACAGAAACTTTCCATTTGGTAACACTGTAAAATTATGAATATCAAAAGGTAATTGCAATGATTTTATACATATATTTTCCGTATTATACAGCAATAACTGTTTTTTCGGACCGTCATATACATATACATTTCCCTGTGAATCTATCGAAAAATCGTTAGCTTGAATATATTCTCCCGGACCCTGTCCACGAGCGCCGACTTGCCTTTCAAATTCGCCGTTATCTTTGAATACCAAAACATTTTTAGCCTTT
>JAISRS010000163.1 GCA_031273485.1 Prevotellaceae bacterium | reverse complement strand
GGCATATGGTTTTAGAAATATTGAGAATATGCTTGCGCTGGTAATGCTCAGATGTTCCGGGGTGAATCTGTCATTGCCGGGAAGGGCCTAATATGGCTCACACATCCTGATGAAGCCTCGTATTTCTTAAGCAGCCGCTTAACCGCCATGCGCATAGCGGCGCGGGCCGCTGTCTTTATTTGCCAGTCTATGGTCCGGCTTTTCCTGAGCATTTCGGTTAGTTCATGGGTCATCTCTTTAAGCTGTTCATTGGCGTAGAAATTCTTAACCGCATCGGGCTTGGTGATGGCATGGTAAAAGGCAAGTTCTTCAGATGACAGGCCCAGTTCGTCCCCTTCTTTATGGGCCAAGGAAATATCGGCGGCCATTTTTCTAAGCTCATCTATCACATCGGCGTTGCTTAGTTGGCCGTTGCGGTAGGCGTTCATCAGCTTTTTCATGCGCTCGGAAAACTTCTCCGCCTGAACGGTATCTGTCCTGTTGTATATCCGTACCTGTTCCGCAATCAACCAACCCCGCCGCAGAGCGGTCGGAGTTGGTTGATTTGGTAAGGTATTTGACTCAGGGTACATACCCTTAGTACCGCCGCAAGCGGCCGGGGTATGTACCCTTCGCAAACAATCAATTTACGCAGGAGTTCGGCGGCAAGGTTCTTTTCCTTCATGCGGGATATTTCTTCCAGAAACTTTGGGTCAAACAGGGAAAAGTCCTGATGTTTATCACCAAAAAGACTGATAACCCCTTCGCTTTTAATGCTTTGCCGCAAAAGCTCGTTTATCTGGTTGTTGATTTCTGTAAACGAAAGTTTTCCGTGTTCAGTGATACAGCCTGTGGCAACCCTGATTGCTTCAAAGTAAGCCGATTCATACCGCTGGTTCTTATCCAAAAGACTTTGACAAAGTGTTTGCGCCTGTTTTAACAACAGGGCTTCTTTTCTGAACAGTTTTTGGATTTCCTCGAAATAACGTTATTTTTGTTTCCACGACAGCACATCCTCGACATATTCAATGCTTTCTTCTAACGATTGCGTATGCAGCACATTCCATGCGGAACGAAGCATCTTATTGACTTCGTGTTTTTGTAAAAGCGCAAACACATCTTTTCCCCGCATATTGTGGCGCTGGGCGTAGCCCTCAACTGCGACAACTATACCCAGGTTTTCGTCCTTGGCTTCGTCTTTGTATATCATGGATTTTCCTCCTTTCACAATACTTTCAAACAGGGAGATGACGGCATTTTCATAGTAGGCTTCCAAAAAAGCACCGACTGCATTGGGATTTTCTACATCTCTAAGCATTTGTTTGTTCAATTCTCCATTTTCCTATGGACAAGATCGCATTATTTAGGAATGTGGACATATATTAATTCCTTCTCCTTAGGAGATATAGTTTCAGAAAATATATTTTTTGCGTTGAATAGAATTTTATCAGAATATTTTTTAAAGGCTGTATCATAAATATTTCTTAAAATAAAAACAATAAAATGATATGGCATCAATGGAGAAGTGACAGGGATTCTGCAATTTTTGTACTGCCCCAATGTTAAATGTGATTTTGGATGATCAATATCAGCAGGATTATCGGCATCAAAATCGAAACGAAAAGGAAATGGAACAATATTTTTTGCAATAACATCCGCATAAATTTCATCCTCAAGATATATTTCAGGATCATTTTGAAATTTCTCTAAAGATGGTGAAGAAAAAAATGTCAACCGATGCGATTCTATCTTATCATTTTTAAAAAGATACATCATTTGAATAAGCGCACCATCTAACATCTTTAAATTGTACGTATGTGTACGCTCTAATTCTGTATATATTTCACTGTAAGAAACATTCTTAAGGGCATAGCTAAGATCGCCATGATTACGAATGTTAATCTCACAATAACCATGAGACAAATTCCGCAGAAGGGGGAAATTTTGATGATTACACAAACTCAAGTCGACCAACATTACAGTGAGTTTATGAATTTGTTGAAGAATTTCTTTTGGAATAGCCACTATTTACTCTCCCTATCCAGCAATTTCATCAACCGTTCAATTTGATCAGTGCCTAAATCTTCGGGAAAAATTTTCCCTGTCTCCAAAGCATCAAGCAATTCTGCGAGCTCGCCTTTTTGTTTTTTTACTTTTTTCCGTTCTTCCTCTGTCATGTCACGATGAACTATATTGATATGCCTTCTTTCATCTTCTGTTGGATATCTAAAACTAAGAGTAAAATTCTCCTCCTTAATTTTTTCAAATTCCCGTTTTAATAAATTCATTCCTACACCAACACCAAGTACTCGGACCCATGCCTTGCTTCTTGTGATGGCAGTAAACAGTCTGTTACGCACAGTTGCCATGTTTCCCCAAGATGAGTAACAGTCTTGTGCATTAATAATATAGACCATGCCGGCTTCGTTACCTTTGGCACGATATATACCTGTAAACGTCACGGAATCGCTATCTGTATCAAAAAATATATCAGCCGAGGAATCAACCCCTGCCAAATGTGAATTGATTTTATATTCAAGTAATTTTGAACGAATTGATCCAACGGCATCTCTTGTTGTTAGCGGATTAGGATTTATAACAATGATGTCATCTGCGCGTAATTCGTCATTTTTAAGATTTTTAAAAATTTCGCCAACGACCCAAGAATTTTGTTCTTCCTGTGTGTTAAAACAATGAAATTGAATTAAATCATCAATTGGGGAATGATTTTCCAGAAACAAGGGACTGGTTTTATCCGAACGAGAAAGAACAACCGTTTGGCCATCGGATAAATTTCCATTGATAACTTCATAGCCAACATCACACCAGAGCTGACTATTTTCAAACATCTGAACCAATCCTGTTAGAGAATCTTTCGGTGGCATTCTATAGATACCAAATCCAAGCGCATGCGCTGTTGCCAATATTGGACGGGAATTTCGATAACACTTTTCAAGAATAATATCTTGCTGTGGCATTCCTTGATGATTGGAAAGTCGAACCTTAGGTGTTCCATCAGCATTCTTTCCAAAAATTTCCTCTGGAGGAGGCAATGATTTTGAATTTAAGTTCTGAAGTTCATCATATGCATATACCAATCGTTTTTTATCTTTTAACATTTTGTAGCACAACTGTAGGAATGCAGGAAAAAAGTCCTGAGCCTCATCAATGAGGATAGCATCATAAACGCCTGTGGGATTTATACAGTCTTCAAGAGCCTTTATGCATACATTTTCAAATTCATTATTCTTGCCAAATTTTATTTTTGCTGTATTAAAATCGTTGTATTCGATTTTATTTTCTCGGCAAAAGTTATAGTACATACCATTGCGATCACCGCCACCGGGCGCACCCCATGCGTTAATAATATGAAGATTATCCCAGTCAGGTTCTTCATTTGTCTGCTCAATACTAAAAGTATTAATAAGATGATGGAATTGGCCTTTAAGCGATCGCGTATTGAAAGTGACAGCGATTTTCCAATCTGGATGTTGAGCATGTAGATATGCCGCTTTCAAAGCCAGTACGATTGTTTTTCCTGAACCGGCAAGACCACGAATTCTTTGAACACCATCTACAGTTTCAATAACAGCTTGACCTTGAAGATTATCCAAATTAGCGACAGAGTCTTCTAGTTTTTTTAATTTAGCACCTAGCGAATCTGTCTTTTGAACATCCCTCTTTTTACGTCCTTTCCGAATTGTTGAAATGGCCTGTAAAACAGAAACAAGTTTTTCATAGTATACAGGAGTTTCCCAAGTAAGAATATCAAGCCATTCCTTAAGATTTTCCTCGTTACAAACAGGATAATCACGCATGCTGGCATTTATGACATCGGTATGATAAACAGGCGCAAAGGTGACTGGTCTTATCGGTATCCGCAATTCTCGTCCATCCATTAATTCCTTATGTGCTCGAAGTTTTGAGTCAAGTTTATTAAAACTATCATCTTGAATACCTTCTATATCCGAAGTATTTTGGTTTTCAACAAGGCAAAAAATTATAAGCCCTTTCTGAGGTGAAACAAGTAGTGCATCAATTGGGTAAGGCCCTTCCGCTGTACCAATAATTGGATACCCAACATATAAAAAACCATCATATTCAGAGTGATTTACAAAAAAACCAGCTAGACGCTGTGCGGAGACCGGTTTGTTTGTCGTTCCTTGAATTACCGTTACCATATACAACTCCTTCCTTATGTAGATATCATATTTCTTCTTAAATATCAATCTCACCCACCATCAGTTTTGGTAGCAGGGAATCACGGATTGCGGATAACCGTGTATTTTCTGCCGTAAGGTTACTCTTTAATGACAAAATCGGCTCCGCAATGTCTTTATATGAAAATATCACATTTTCCGGCGGGATAACAATTAGATAATTCATTATATGGGACTTATCACCACGCGGCATCTTAGTGCCCTTTGATCCGGAAACCATGTGGTCAAAAAATTCATCTGCATAAACCGTGAAATAAAGAAAAGCGGATTCTTTTGGCGAATATGGTTTTAGACAAAGTACGTCCGCAGAACAACCTCCGTCAAGATCGCAATATACAATCTTCTTAAAATAAGGCCGAATATTTGATATTAATACATCCCCGGCATTGAACATCGTGGTCTGCTTTACAGTTGGTAAATTTACCGCACTTTTAAAACCAGCTTTATTTGATAACATGTTCTCAGTTGAGATATAATTTTTCGTAGTCAAACTGGAAATGTCAATTTTTGCACTACTATAATGACAAATATCACCAAGAGTTCCTGTTCGCCACCCCTTCGGAATCTTCCCCAATTCGCTGTCTACAAACTCACCGTCACGGAACGGCTCAAAGTCCACAAACCAGCTTTTGAAAATGGCCTGGGCCTGAGCTTCAAGGTTAGCGTTAATCCGGTTATTCAGTTCGATTTTATCATCAAGGCAGGAGAGGGTTACGGCAATGGTGCGCTGGATGGGGAGAGGGGGCAATAATATAGGAAAGCGACCTATGCTTGTTGAGCTTATGTTTGCCTGAGCACTTTGACTATCGATATTATTCAGAATGAACCTTTGAAAATCGTTACCCGATATTGAGTAATAAATATAATTTTTATCAATGCCATTTTTGGGAGATATTTTTGCAACACGTTGATTGATATAGGCAATACCTTTACCAAAATATCTGCCTATTTTTCCTATTGTTGCTCCGGTCATAGCAACAACAAAATCCGTATTTTGAACGATATATTTTTCTAACTTTTCTCTATCATAATATGATAAATTAATAAGCATAGCATCATTATAATTAATATAAGGGGAATTTATATCTGTGATTTTTACATCTCCCTTGATATCAGAAAAATGGTTCCCTTTAAACGCAAAACCACCAATAATATTACAAACATCACCAAGTCGGATTTGAGGCCAGTTTGGTTTCATTTTGTTTCACCCTTTGACTTTTCAAGAATCCTTTCCAAAAGCTTTGTTTTTTGCTCCTTTTTCATCCCTTCCCCTCCGCCATTCTCTGCGCCTTTTCTATGTCGCCATTTCCAAGCCTCTCCCTTGTCTCCATTTCATTTTCTATCTGTTCAATACTCGGCAGTTCGGTAGAAAGTTCTTTGGGCAGCGACTTTATCAATTCATATTCAGAAATACCTATTGGTTGTGTGTTGTTTTGCAGCGCATACTCGGCTACGATTTTGTTTTTACTTTTACATAACAATAAGCCTATTGTCGGTGCGTCCTGCGCTTGTTTGATTTGTTTATCAACGGCGGTAAGATAAAAACTAAGTTGACCAAGGTGTTCGGGCTTAAATTCTCCCGCCTTTAATTCAATCACAATATAACAATGGAGTTTTAAGTGATAAAACAGTAAATCAACCAACCCCGCCGCAGAGCGGTCGGGGTATGGTTGTTTTGGTAAGGTATTTGACTCAGGGTACATACCCTTAGTACCGCCGCAAGCGGCCGGGGTATGTACCCTTCGCAAAC
>JAISRS010000153.1 GCA_031273485.1 Prevotellaceae bacterium | reverse complement strand
ATCGACGGGATTCGACTGATCGGCAACCCCCGCGACAGGATAAGCGTTGTGTCGTTCATCGTGCCGGGAATACCCACGCCCGAAGTCGGCAAACTGCTCGACCGCGAGGGTATCGCCCTAAGAGCGGGACATCACTGCGCTCAACCAGCCCTGCGACGACTTGGCGTCGAAGCAACCGTGCGCCCCTCGTTTTCGTTCTACAACACAACCGGCGAAATCGACCGCCTGATCGAAACAGTAAGACAAATAACGGAGGGGGTGAAGTAATTATGAATTATGAATTATGAATTTTCCGCTTGAGCGGATTTATAACTCGTGCGCAATAACATCTCTGTGCTTATTTCTTTTAAGTACCTTAAAGACTACGCAGCGGAAGGTTACGCCGAACGGTAAGATGATTTTGGTCTTCTAAATATGTTCCTGCAAATTGCAGGAGATGATTTTGGTCTTCTAAATATGTTCCTGCAAATTGCAGGAGATGATTTTGGTCTTCTAAATATGTTCCTGCAAATTGCAGGGGATGATTTTGGTCTTCTAAATATGTTCCTGCAAATTGCAGGGGATGATTTTGGTCTTCTAAACGTGTTCCTGCAAATTGCAGGAGATGATTTTGGTCTTCTAAATATGTTCCTGCAAATTGCAGGAGATAATTTTGGTCTTCTAAACGTGTTCCTGCAAATTGCAGGGGATGATTGTACGTTGTACAACGTGTTCCTGCAAATTGCAGGAGATGATTGTACGTTGTACAACGTGTTCCTGCCGGAGCTAAAAGCAGGATTTCGGCTTGCAGACCCGCCTTGTTGAGAAGCGGAAAGCCGTCGTTCGGTGTAGCGTCCCGTTGCCCCTTCCTGTATTCCTGACGATTGTGTGATTTTTGTTATTGGTAGATAGAGACGCAAAGCATTGCGTCCATACTATAGCGCCTCAAAATAAGATTTAGCCATTTTTTTTAATATTCATGACCTTATTTAAACCTTTTATAAAAATCCGCATCATATAAGCCGAATTCGTTTTTCATAAGTTTAGTTAGGTTAATAAATAAAAAGAGGCAGATGTTAAAGTCTGCTTCTTTTTAGTGGTGTGCCGTGCATGATAAGGACAAATCAGATGCTCAAAAGAGGCTACTTACAAAACAACAGGACGGAATCCGAAAAATAAGTAAGAGTGATATTGCCTGCTTGGATAACTGAAAACAACATCTACACATTGAAAAGATGAAAAGCAAGGAACCGCCATGTACCGAACGGTACGCACGGTGAGAGGTCGAAACGGGAACTAATCCCGTTTCTCCTGCCCGATTCATTTTGCCATGAAAATTATACGAATTACGAATTACGAATTACGAATTTTTATTTCTTACTTCCTCATGTTTTTAAACTTTCCGAGTACACTCGGAGACTTTCCGAGTACACTCGGAGACTTTCCGAGTACACTCGGAGACTTTCCGAGTACACTCGGAGACTTTCCGAGTACACTCGGAGACTTTCCGAGTACGCTCGGAGACTTTCCGAGTATGCTCGGAGACTTTCCGAGTACGCTCGGAGACTTTCCGAGTACACTCGGAAACTTTCCGAGTACACTCGGAAAGTTTTTGCGCATGCGCTGAAACTTTTTGCGCATGCGGGGAAATATTTCCCGCATGCAGGAAAACATTTCCCGCAGTCAGAAAAAGTTTGTCCGGGTGCCGCATCTGTTGAGGTTTCCACCTGTATCGTCCCAGATTACTTCGTAGCGATCGCCCCGCCCACTTCATAGTGCCGCATCCTTTGCGGCAGTCATCGACGTAATCACCGGCGTTGGCTGGTATTACGAAAAATATTTTTTCTTTCCCGTTCAGTTTTCATGCGAATAAACGCCTTCTTGCCAATTGCCGTCGGCAAAATAATACTTTCCCAGCCCGTACTCACATACACCCTCATTGGTTCCGGTTTGTCCGGTTTAGGATTAAATTCATAATTCATACTCCCAAAAGTTATACTTGTCAAATATTTTTTTTAGCAGTTAAGCCACATGAAACTAATAGAATAGGGTTATTTGAAATGTATTGGGTTAAAATATTTTCATGTTACTGTTAAACCATTTAGCCGAAAGAACATCTTAATTACTGAAATTTGGTTTTTTCATAGGTTTAAGTTAGGTTAATAAAAAGGTGGGACTCTCAAACCCACCTTTTTTCGTTATAATTTTTTTTCGTTATAGATTTTCGTTACAAAAATAATTAGCGCTCAGATGAGGCGGATTTTAAAGATTTTCGCAGATAAATATCTGTGTGAATCCGTTAAAATCTGCGTACTCTGAACGCTAATTTACTTTCGGAACAGCCTCAATTATGAAAATACTTCATTACATTTTTCTCTTTCTTTCTCTTTATTTTTCTCTTTGATTTTTATGTACATCCTCACTGTTTCCGACCAAATGAGGCAAGAAATGAAGACTATCACAAAAAAGAAGATTTTTACGGTATGTTGAAATAACAGTCCTATGATAATATACACCGTGTTTATTGCCAATAATATGCCTGTAGATTGTTTGTGATTATAGCCTAATGCTAAAAACATGTGGTGCAGATGGTTTTTGTCGGGAGAAAACGGAGATTTTTTTTGCGCCAATCTTATTGTAAAGACTCTTAGAGTGTCGAACAAAGGAAGAATCAAAATACATATCGACACCATTGGCGCATTAGCGATTTGATAAATATGCGGATTTGCTGTTGCAGGAATATTAAGTTCGTTAAATTCAATGGCTAAGGCAGCCAGTATCAGTCCTAAAACCAAAGCTCCGGCGTCGCCCATAAAAACTTTGTTGCGTTTTGCAAACACATTATATAAAAAGAAAGGTAACAATGCGCCCAACAAGCTAAACGAAACTATTGTTAATTGCAGTTTCTCGATCAATAAAAAGTATATTCCAAAAAACAAAGAAACAAGCATTCCTATTCCGGCAGCCAAACCGTCTATTCCGTCAACAAGGTTGAGCGCATTGATAATTACCACTATTACAAAAAAGGTTAATAATATGCTTACAAAATACGGCAATTCGTATATTCCAAAAAAGCCATGTAAATTGGTGAACCGGAAATTTCCAAGGAAAATCATTATGGAGATACCGGCAGCTTCTCCTACAAGTTTACGTTTTGCCGATATTATTAATATATCGTCATACAAACCGACGAAAAATAAGGCAATGACCGAAAACAGCAGATATTGTATTTCAGGACGTTCGGCAATATCTGCAAATAAGAAAAACGATAAGATAAATGATATAAAAATCGAAATTCCTCCCACATTGGGAACTGTGCCTTTGTGAGAAGTTCGGTGATTGGGTTTTGCTACAAGATTTTTTTTCATAGCTATTTTTATCACTTTCGGTATGAGAAAAAAACCTATGACAACCGCAACCACAAACGAAATATAAACTTTAATATCTGAAAAATCCATATTTTTTTACACTTAAATTATTTTTTTGAATTGGAAATATGATTGTTGTCCAATATCATTTATCATTAATTGGAGTATAGATGCAATAATAATCGGATATGCTGCATTGATTTTGGAAAATGTCCGAACCGTGATTAAAGGATTTTTACATTCGCAAAAAAATTCGTGTAATTGACTACGTCGAACTTACGTTTCGTAAAAAATCCGCAGGATTTTAAATTTGTGTAATTCGTGTAATTCGTGGATTAAAAAAATCGTGTAATTCGATGATTAAATGTTTTATAGTTTAAGGTAGCGAGTGATATTGTCGGGGATTTCGTTTTGTTGGTGAGTAACGAAGATGAGTGATTTGCCGACTTGTTCACAATACGATTTTATGATTTGCAGGCATCGTTTTTTATGGTCGTCGTCCAATCCGTGAAAAGGTTCGTCTAAAATCAATAATTCGGGATTTTTGACTAATGAACGGGCAAAAAGAATCAATCTTTGTTCGCCCGATGAAATTCTGAGAAAAGATTTATCTTTCAGGTATTTTACTTCCAAGACGGTTAATAAATATTCTGCCGTTTTGGTTTGTTCCGCCGTACATTTTCTATACAGTCCGATGCTGTCGAAAAAGCCGGATTCCACTACTTTTAAGCAACTTACATTTTCGCGATAATAGAGATGCATCTCCGAAGAAGTGAATCCTATACGTCGTTTTATATCCCAGATGCTTTCTCCGGTGCCTCGCTTACGGTCGAACAGTATTAGTTTTTTGCTGTATGCCTGAGGGTTATCGGCAAAAATATAACTCAACAATGTCGATTTTCCCGAACCGTTTGAGCCTAATAAAGCCCATTTTTCGCCTATTTTTATTTCCCAGTTTATATCTTTGACAATGATTTGGTTTCCGTAAGAAATCTCTATATCCTCCATCTTTACAACTGTTGCATAATCCGGTTCGGATGTTTTGGGAAACAAATTCCAGTCGATGACAATGTCCTTTGAATGATTCAAATCGAATTTATCCGTTTGGTTTTTAGTGAAAAATTTTTCTTTAGTAGAACTCCTCACAATACGAAAGTTATCCATTTCCATAATGTGCGAGGTGGCGGCGGGTAAATCATTAATTGAAGGGACAAGAAACAGCAGTTGTACGTTGCTTTTACTAAGATGATTAAACGTTTCGTCGAGTTGTGTGCGTGAGCGGGCGTCCAATCCGATAAACGGGTTGTCGAAAATAATCATGCGGAGTTTTTTGAGCAAAATTTCGGCAATCAGCAGTTTGCGGAGTTCTCCGCTCGACAGTTGAATCAACCGGCGGGTCATTAAGTTATCAATGTTCGGCATTTGAGATATTTTATTCATCATTTCGGGGTTAAACAACTCGGATACAAAGGGCGATTCTTCGGTTTCCATACTGTTGAACCTTTGCTGGTAGTACATTTCCCTGAAATCGACAATTGAATATACGGATTTGAATCCCACAATCTTAACAAATTGTTTTAATTGAGGATATATTGTTTCCTCCGGTGGTTTTTCCCGTTTCAATTTTTCAAAAAAAGGATATTCTATTGTTCCTTGAATCAGGTTATGATGTCCGCAAAGAATTTCCGCAAACAGTGTTTTTCCGCTTCCGTTTTTACCGATAATACTCCATGTTTCACCCTCTTGCATTTCCCAGTTTACAGGAATTTTAAACGGCGATTCGTGCATACGGGGTACAACATTTTGTAACTTCAGAAATGTGTTCATTTTTAATAATGCCGAATATAAATTGGGGCGTCAAAAAAATCGACGCCCCTCAAATAAATAAATAGATATGAAAATGATGTTTAAAAAACTTTTTTTCAGTGTATTAAATCTTAGATTTTAGGTAATTTCCATGGATTGCGATATTCCTTTACCAAATACTTGTCGGCTGCTCTATCGTTGAAACTTTTTCCGTTCCACGACAATTTTTTACCGGTGCGGTAGGCGATATTTCCCAATTGAGAGAATTTGGCGATATGCGCGCCGATTTCTATGCTTGCATTAGTTTGTCGGTTACGGCTTTTGATACATTCCAAATGATTTGTAACATGGAGATTAAGCCCTCCATCGCCATAATGTTTCTTAAACGGTACGGCTTCCATGCGTTCCTTTCCGCCTACTTTTTCGGGGATAACTTCCCAACCGTCGCGGTTAAGGACGAGAGTGCCTTTTTCGCCCACAAAACCAAGTCCGTGACCACGTCCGTAAGCTCCGTCGTTGATGCCTATGGCATGATCCCAAAGCACGGTGAAGTCTTTGAACGTGTAGATTGTCTGCAACAAATCGGGCGTTTCGCAGGCATCGTCGGGGTATCCGAATTTGCCTCCCGCAGCCATAACCGATTCGGGCGCAGTTACGTCCATACCGAAAAGCGCATAATCCAAGAGGTGAACGCCCCAGTCGGTCATCAAACCGCCGGCATAATCCCAGAACCAGCGGAAGGTGAAATGGAATCGATTACGATTAAAAGGACGTTTCGGCGCCGGACCCAGCCACATGTCATAATCAACTCCCTGCGGAACCGGTTCGTCCGGTTTAACGGGAATTGACGGGCACCAGCCCTGATAGGAAAATACTCTTACCGTGCGGATTTTTCCAAGTTGTCCGCTACGGATAAATTCCACAGCATCTTGCCAGTGAGGGTCGCTGCGTTGCCACTGACCGACCTGCACTACGCTGTTGTATTTTTCGGCGGCGCGTACCATTATGTTACATTCTTCGATGCTGTTGCCCAATGGTTTTTCGCAATATACATCTTTGCCGCTTTCGCAAGCCGCCACCAACTGCAGGCAATGCCAATGATCGGGCGTTCCGATAATTACCACATCAATATCTTTGTGGTCGATCAATTTGCGCCAATCTTTATACAGATGGTTCACCTTTTTTCCGGTTTTCTTCTCAACATCGGCTGCCCGACGGTTTAGAACCCCTTCGTCAATATCGGCAAGCGCCACACATTCAACTTCCGGATGTCGGAGATATGCCTGTAAATCGGCGAATCCCATTCCGTTACATCCTATAAGTCCTACTCTGATTTTGTCGTTTGCGCCGACCAATCCACTACTGCCGTTTCCGGCTTGAACGATATAAGGAGCAAGCGAAAGCCCTACTCCCATCGCACCCGCTTTGCGGATAAAATTTCTACGTGTTATCATAGCTTTATTCTTTAACTAAAATTATAAATATTAAATTATTTTTCATTATCCTACACTTCCTTCCAAGCTCACCGCCAAGAGTTTTTGCGCTTCTACGGCAAATTCCATCGGAAGTTTGTTCAATACTTCTTTTGCATAGCCGGTTACGATTAACGCAATGGCTTCTTCGGTTGATATTCCTCTTTGATTACAGTAAAACAGCTGTTCTTCGCCGATTTTAGAGGTTGTGGCTTCGTGTTCCAGAATGGCGGATTTATTACCGGTTTCGATATATGGAAAAGTGTGAGCGCCGCAGGCATTTCCCAGCAACAGACTGTCGCATTGAGAGAAATTGCGTGCATTGTCGGCATTTTTCGTTACTTTAACCAATCCTCTGTAACTGTTGTTGCTTTTTCCGGCGGAAATCCCTTTGGATACAATCCTGCTTTTTGTGTTTTTGCCTGTATGTATCATTTTTGTTCCCGTATCGGCTTGTTGATAGTTTGCAGTTACGGCGACGGAATAAAATTCGCCTATACTGTTATTTCCCTTCAAGATACATGAAGGATATTTCCATGTTATTGCCGAACCTGTTTCTACTTGCGTCCACGATAATTTTGCGTTGTCGCCGTTGCATATTCCACGTTTTGTGACGAAATTATATACTCCGCCGGTTCCCTGTTTATCGCCCGGAAACCAGTTTTGCACGGTCGAATATTTAACTTCCGCGTCTTTTTCCACAACTATTTCCACAATTGCGGCATGAAGCTGACTTTGTTTCCTCATCGGAGCCGTGCATCCTTCGAGATAGCTAACATAAGCGTTTTCTTCCGCAACTATCAGAGTACGTTCAAATTGTCCCGTATTTGCGGCATTAATGCGGAAATAAGTGGACAGTTCCATCGGGCAGCGTATTCCTTTGGGGATGTAGCAAAAAGACCCGTCGCTGAATACCGCCGAGTTCAGGGCGGCAAAATAATTATCGGTAACAGGCACTACGCTGCCTAAATATTTGCGCACCAAATCGGGATATTCCTTCACAGCCTCGCTAAACGAGCAAAAGATAATGCCTTTTTCGGCTAATGTTTCACGAAATGTGGTTTTCACCGAAACGCTGTCCATTACGGCATCTACGGCTATATTGGAGGATACGTTTGCGAGTATTTTCTGTTCTTCGAGAGGAATGCCGAGTTTATCGAAAGTTTTTTTCAATTCCGGGTCGATTTTCCCGTCGCCGTCGGATTTTTGTTTCGGAGCGGCATAGTAGATAATATCCTCATAATCTATTGTTGGGATATTTAAATTAGCCCAGAGCGGCATTTTCATCATTTTCCATTGCCTGTATGCCTGCAATCTGAAATTCAGGAGCCATGCCGGTTCTTCTTTTTTTTGGGAGATCAGTCGGACAACATCTTCATTTAATCCTTTCGGGATTATATCCGTGTCGATATTGGTTGTAAAACCATATTTATATTCGCTTTCTGCGGCGTCACGAAGCAATTGATTTTGCTCTTTTTTCATTAATTCATTAAAAATTTTACGTGCAAATGTACGACTTTTTTTAAATCCTGCAAGTATTTGGTTGATTTAACACAAAGAACGCTATTAAAAAAGTCTTTAAGGTATTCAAAGTCTTAAAGTCCTTAATTGATGTCAAAAAATTCGTGGCAATTCGTAAAAATCCACAGGATAAAAAATTCGTGAGATTCGTGTAATTCGTGGATATAAAAAACCGTGGATATAAAACCGTGGATATAAAGATTATTCCAGCAGATCGGGTCTTAGCAGTTTGGTACGTTGATAAGACTGTTCATCTTTCCAGTTTTCGATTTTTTGGTGGTTTCCGGAGAGGAGGATTTCCGGGACTTTCCATCCGTTAAATTCGGGTGGTCGCGTATATACCGGGGGCGACAGCAAGCTGTCTTGAAACGAGTCGGTCAGGGCGGAAGTTTCGTCGCTTATGGCGCCGGGTATCACTCTGGTGATTGCATCAACCACCACTGCTGCGGCTAATTCGCCTCCCGACAGGACATAATCGCCAATGGAGATTTCCTTAGTAATCAAATGTTCTCTAACACGATGATCCACTCCTTTGTAATGTCCGCACAGGATAATCAGGTTATTTAGAGTTGATAATTTGTTGGCTTCCTTTTGGGTAAATCTGTCGCCGTCGGGCGACATATAAATAATTTCGTCATACTGCCTCTCCGCTTTCAGTTTGGTAATCAGTTCATAGATGGGAGCAATCATCATTACCATACCTGCTCCGCCGCCAAAGGCATAATCGTCCACCTGTTTATGGACTCCCTTGCCGTATTCCCTTAGCGGATGCAGATTTATTTCCACAATATTCTTTTGTTGAGCACGCTTCACTATGGAATTGTGCACAAAATTTTCGAGCATTTCCGGTAAAATACTTATAACATCTATGCGCATAACTTATTGTATAAATAATTTTAGGGGTGATTTTAATTTGTATTCCAAAATTTTTTCTGCGGGTACAAAAGGTTTCAAATCGTTAAGTCCAAGTTGTTGAATAGCTTTTTCCAGCAATATTTCCTTTGGGAAATTTGTGTCCGGATTGTCTTTTGCAAAGAAATAAGTTCCGGCGTCGAGTAAAATTTGTTCCGGAATCATTCCGATTATTTCCGTTCCGGTGACCCGGACGCCTTTTATCGACGCCTGTTTTTTGACTTCTTCAAAAACCGTATGCAGGGCGGTTGCCGTAATATCGGTTATGTTCACCGACACCTGGGCAATGTCAAAATCGTCGATATACCATCCTATTGCTTTAATTCCTTTCAGTTTAACTCCGTTGCCTTTCTCCCGAATTGCCGAAGCGATTGCCGAAGCCGTATCTGTTGATTTTGTATTCAGATTGAAATTTACAGCCGCCAAAAACCCTCTTGCACCTATTATTGTTGCCCCTGTTTTTGCCACATTTTCGGAGAAAATATCCGTTCCGAAATCCGGTTTTTGTTCGCCGAGTTTTTGTTTCAAAGATTCATATTCGCCTTTTCTGCAAAAGGCAAGATTTTTCCGTTCGGGCGTAAAAGCCGCATTTTCGTAACAGTACACCGGTATTCCCAATTCTTCTCCTGTGCAGCGGGCTAATTTCCGTGCGTATGTAACCGTAGCGTCCATGGTTATATTTTGCAGCGGAATCAAAGGGCAAACATCGACGCTTCCAATGCGCGGATGTTTTCCGTGATGATACCTCATATCAATCAGTTCCGATGCGGTTTTTATTGCTGCAAAAGCGGCGTCGCACACCGGTTCGGGCGTTCCGGCAAACGTAATCACTGTTCTGTTGGCATCTGCGCCGGTGTCGATGTGCAATAATTTTACTCCCGCAATTGCTTCTATCGAAGCGACAATTTTCCGTATTTTGGCAAAATCTCTGCCTTCACTGAAATTGGGTACACATTCAATAACAGGCAATCCGGATTCCTTCCTTTCCGAAATTTCCGAAGACAAAACGTTTTGCGCGTCAAAAATAGAGTGTTGCATATATAATTAAAATCATAAAAATTTTGTGCGCAAAAGTAACAAAAAAATAATATCGTGAAGGGATGCGGGAGAAAAAGGGCGCATTTCAAATTGTCGTTTTTTGAGATTCCTGTTTTTTTAACGCAAAGTTCGCAAAGAATCCGCAAAGCATTTCCTTTGCGAACTTTGCGTTAAATATTACTGTACGACAATTTGAAATGCACCCAAAAAAAAACCGCACAGACAGGTTGTGCGGTTTTTTATATTTTAGTGTAACAAATCCCGTTACTGTATTTGTTTATTTCACATTCAGGGCTGGTTACTGATTTTCAATTATGTTGAAGGTTGCAATTCTCTGTCCACGATATTTTCCTTTACCGTGCAGGATGACGGTAGCTGTACCGGGATTGATATTGTTCCGATAAGTTACGGTATAATCCTTGGAAAATACCAGTTCCGTGTCTTCGTAATAAGCTGTGGGGATCGGCATAACTTCTTTGCCTGTAGCCTGCTGTACAGGTATCGGGTCGATATTCGCAGTCTTGATGTCCTTTTTTGCTGCCACGTGCGTATGAGTGTTAAAATAGTTTATTTCGGCATTCAACTGATTAATAAACACCGTAAAAGTGTCTGTTTCGTCGAGAATGGCGGCGGCGTTGATTCGAGTAATCATCAGTTGATACACCTTGTCAACTTTGTGACGAATTTCCGCTGCTGTTTCATGCGGCTGTTTGGATGCTGTTTCGTCGTTGCGCAGTTTCAGCAGACGTTCAAAGTTGGCGAGTGCAACGGCGAGTTCTTCAATCCAGCCTGTGATTCCGACAGTAGCGGCATCGGCGGCAAATGTTCCCTGCATGTCAGTTATCAAAATCCTGATAGCTGCCGCCTCCTCTTCGTAGGCTTTGGCTTCTATTTTTTTGAATGTTTTCAGGCGATCACTGATGTGTTGAGCTGCGTGTGAAATCTCAGGGTTATAGTGTTTAATCGACCCCGATACAATTTTTTTGATACCCTTAATCAGACTGTCGTTACGCTTGTCGGCTGCAATGATTTCGGCGGTGTATTCACTGTATCTTTGAGCGTCAACAACATTTTCTTCCACATCAAGCAAGATGGAAAATTCAATCATTAGCGCGGCAACAATAGCTTTTACCGCAGCAAACTCATTAACTAAATTCCGGAACAGTGTCATAAATTCCAGATGTCCTTCATTTCGAAGATTGTGTAAAAAAATAGCAATTATATTAATCATAACTTAAACAATTTAAATATTTAAATAAAAAATTTCATTTTCACACTTTTGATAAGATTTCCCATTGACTGGAAATCGACTTTTGAAACTGTTTTGCCATTTCCCAACGTTGGGAAATCGACTTTTGAAACTGTTTTGCCATTT
>JAISRS010000096.1 GCA_031273485.1 Prevotellaceae bacterium | reverse complement strand
AACGGAATAGGTCTGTCAAATCTATCGGAAAGATTTTTACTGCTCACCAACAACGAAGTAAAAGTGGAAAAAGATAACGGAATATTCAAAGTAATTCTACCGCTGAATAGCGACGCGTGAATTGTGAATTGTGGATTATTTCTTCCGCCATAGTTCACAGCTTATCGTTCTTCATAATTCATAGTTAATCATGTGCGTATGATTTAGTTTACAGGAAACATCATGTAATTGTGAGGAATAAACTTTGAATTTGGAATCTAATTATTACCTTTGCGTCGAAATTATGATTAAATATGATTAGCAGGAGATTACTAAGAATAAAGGTTTTAAAAGAATTATACGGATATATTGTAGGCAAAAAAAATTCTTTACCCATTGCAGAAAAAGAATTGATTTTTAGTATTAACAAGACTTATGAACAGTACCAATATCTGTTTTGTTTCCTGCCTCTACTGCAGGAACACGCTCAAAGTAAAATCGAAACAGGTCTTCATAAATTTCTTCCTACGGACGAAGAAAAAAATCCCAATACAAGATTTATTAAAAATAAGGTTCTGAAACAAATTGCGAACAATAAAGAACTGACAAATTTTGCCGCAAAAAATTCGCTCATTTTGTCGGAAGCCAAACATCTGATATCTAAAATGTATAACAATATTGCGGAAAAAGATTATTTTTCCGCATACATGAGTTTGAGCAAGGCTACTTTCCATCAGGATAAAAAATTAGTCATGAATATTTTAAACAATGAATTTGAGGATTTTCACGACCTCTATTCCATGCTGGAAGAACAAAGTATTTATTGGACCGACGAACCTGAATTTATTGTAAGTATCATTATAAAAACAGTTAAAGGGATTGAAAAAGACAAACCTTTCTCACTGTTTCCGCTGTATAAAAACGAAGACGACGAACAGTTTGCCGAACGCCTGTTTCGACACTCAATACTGAATTACGACAAATATAATGAATTGATTGATAAACATACACCTAACTGGGACGTCGAAAGAATCGCATTAATGGATACCTTGATACTGGTAATTGCAATTTCGGAAGTTCTCGAATTTCCCGGCATTCCGATAAAAGTCACTCTGGACGAATATATTGATTTGGCAAGATATTACAGCACTTTAAACAGCAGCATATTTGTCAACGGCGTACTTGATAAAATTATAGAACATTTTAAACAAAACCGGTTGCTGAATAAAATAAAAGATTCCCCACAAAATATTATGTAAATGACAGCAAAAGACATATATAATCAAATAAAAAAGAAAAAAAGCTTTCTCTGCGTCGGGTTAGATACCGATATTAATAAACTGCCTGCTTGTTTATCTGCGGAATCCGACCCCGTATATTCCTTCAATAAGTCTATAATTGACGCTACAGTCGAATATGCGGTAGCCTACAAACCCAATCTTGCTTTTTACGAGTCGAGAGGCGAACAGGGATGGGCATCTTTGCGAAAAACAGTGGATTATATACGAAATCATTACCCTGATATATTTCTCATTGCGGACGCAAAAAGAGGAGATATAGGAAACACCTCTGAAATGTATGCAAAAACTTTTTTTAAGACATTTGATTTTGATGCCGTTACCCTCTCCCCATATATGGGAAAAGATACGGTTGAACCATTTACGAAATTTTCGGATAAATGGAGTGTCCTTTTGGCATTAACCTCAAATCCTTCGGCAAACGATTTTCAATATTCGGAAGACAAAAACGGCGTCTGTCTGTTTGAAAATGTGATAAACATATCGAAAGAATGGGGTAATATCAACAATATAATGTATGTGGTTGGAGCAACAAAAGCCGAAATGCTCGCCAAAATACGAAAAATTATCCCGAATCATTTTTTGCTTGTACCCGGAATCGGCGCGCAGGGAGGAAGTCTGCAAGATGTAGTAACTTATGGAATGAATGATATGTGCGGATTATTAGTAAATTCCTCCAGAGCAATATTATATTCCGATAAAACTCCAAATTTCATGAACGCCGCAGCCGCAGAAGCAAAAAAAACACAAACAGAAATGGAAAAATCCCTTAGAAAATTACAAATTACGAATTTGTGAAATGTCCGAACCATGATTAAAAGATTAAAGGATTTTTGCCTTCGCAAAAGAAATCGTGTAAATTGTCCGAACCATGATTAAAGGATTTTCATGATTTTTGCCTTCGCAAAAGAAATTCGTGTAATTCGTAGATAAAAAATTCGTGTAATTCGTAAAAATCCGCAGGATTTAAATTTGTGTAATTCGTGTAATTCGTGGATAAAAAATTCGCGGAAATTCTAAAAAAATCCGCAGGATTTTAAATTCGTTCCATTTGTTTAATTCGGCGACAAAATATTTCGGCGACAAAATATTTCGGTGATAAAGAAATGATTTGTAGGTGAAAATCACGGTTGTTTATATTAATTATTTTTCTTTTTCTATGCAGTTAAGAATATTTTACTACTTTTGTGCAGATAGTTTGGTTATTATGTTTATTGAAATTAGAAAAATTACTCGTTGCGGATTACTGTTTTGGCTCTTTATGGGTGTGTTTCCGGGTGCGCAGGCTCAGGAATTATTGTTGGGTCT
>JAISRS010000083.1 GCA_031273485.1 Prevotellaceae bacterium | reverse complement strand
TTCCATTGTTTATAATTTTAAATATTAATTTTATGTTTTAAATATTAATTTTTATAGTTAACTGACCGCAAAGGTATAGAAATATTTTAAATTGAAACAAATATTTTTTTGATTTTTTTTGAAATTATTTTTTAATGACTTATAAATAAGAAATTTAAAAATGAAAAAAAATGTCTGAACCATGATTAAAGGATTTTCATGATTCTGCCTTCGCAGAGGCGCGCCCTGACAGGGCTTTTAGCCTTGTGAGGGGGTAGAGACGCAATGCATTGCGTCTCTACGGCTAACCCGCTTGCGCGGGTTTGCAACCCCGTACATCCGCATCCGTTCACCGCTGTTCCACGCACATCGGAGCGAGCAAGCCCCCCCACTCCCCCCCCAAAGGGGGGCTTTGTCGTCGTCACAGCTCGCGCACCCCGCTCGCGCGGATTTGTAATCCGTGCGTGTAATACGTGTAATAACAGAATATAGATATGGAGTATAGATTCCGCTTGCGCGGGTTTGCAACCCCGTACATCCGCATCCGTTCACCGCTGTTCCACGCACATCGATGGGGGACGCACGGATACAAATCCGCGCGAGAGGCAGAAAATCTGCGTTTCAATCACATTTTGAAACGCAGATTTTTTTTCACTTTATGTTGTAGTCTGTTTGCCCAATAGACTGTCCTGTAAAAAGTCTTTCAATGGGGTCAAATAATCGGAATCTAAATTCCAATGTTTTATGTTGCTATAATCTCTGTCGGCTTCTTTTAGTTTCTTTTTTTCACTGCTTGCTTTTCCCGATAAAGCTTCAAGATAACCGTATATTTTGGTTTTCTTTGCGGGGATTGTTAATGGTTCGGTGCGTCCTTCAATTATTTTACTTTGCAGGCATCTTTCATAACCATTCCAGCAGTCGAATATGGGTTGATTGCTGTTGAGTATAATGTTTTCAAGCAAGTCTTCCAATGCGCCCGTATCCTTATTGTTCGGTAAAAGAAAAATCTCAAAAGTTAAACCGGACGTTGTACGCCATGTTTCTATTTCTTTTTTTCTTGCTGCAAAATCAATGTCGGCATCAAAAATAATTAAACTTATGCCGCCATTGTCCGTATTTTGTTTCATTTGCTGTTGAATCATTTCTCTATTGCTTGTCCATCCTCCCGAATGAATGATTGTTTCGCCTTTAATTATCTTAAAATCCGGAATAATATGGCGGATGTAATCCGAGAGAAACTTCACATCGGCAATTCCTTCTACAAAGATTTTAACTGTATTTATCATAGCATTAATTTCTTATTTCGGTTTCATGTTCAATGGCATCGCTGAATCCTTCGTATGAATAGCGGTAGGTTTTATATCCTGCTTTCAGGGTTTTTGAGACGGCGAATACTTTGGTATATTCACGCATGGTGGCATATTCCTGTTGTTCAAGTATTGATTTAAGGCAGGAAAGAGTTTCGATGTTATGGGTGGTAATGAAAAGTTGCACGTCGTATTTTTCGGAAAAAGACATCAGGCTTTGCCAAAGTAATTTATAGGCGGAATAATGCAGTCCGTTTTCTATTTCATCAATAAGCACAAAAGCATTTCGTTTTGCCGAAACGGCTGTTACAATATTCAGGAATCGCCTGATACCGTCCCCCATAATACTGCTTGGCACAAGTTCGTCGATTCCGTCAATATCGAAATAAATTCCATCCGGCAGGGGGTGTATATTTCTTATATTCCCGTCAAACGCCTGCAAGGAGTCTAAAACAAAATCATGTTCTTTTTTCTTGATAATTTCCGAATATTTAGTCAGTGCGCCTGCGTCATCCTTATCGGGAAAAACAAATGCGGCATATAAATCTTCGCGGTAATTCCGCGATACTTCCTGCCTTATAATATTATCCTCGAAGGTCATCAAACATCTGTCGAATACCTTTTCTCCATGTGTTTTTTTCACCGAAAAATTCAAGTCTATTCCTGCAATTTCGGGCATGTATGCCGAAGCGCTTTGTTTATAATTTGCTTCGAGTTCCAGACTTCGTTCCGAAGCATCGCCGAATACGGCATGAAAAAACGGTTTGTTTTCGGTTCTTAGATTGTGAAACAAGTATATAAGCTGTTTCGCCGATTCGACATTCAGTCCTCTGATGCTGTTAATAGTGACGGGCGACATCGGGTTAGACATCCCCGTCAGAAGGAATAAGGATTCGAGAATAGAGGTCTTTCCCGAATTGTTTTTTCCAACAAAAAGGTTCACTTTGGAGAACCCGTCTATTTCAAGAGAATCAAATCCTCTGAAATTCCCTATTGTTAAATGCTCTATATTTATCATATTATCGTTGTTATTTGACCGCAAAAGTAATATTTATTTCCATTATTTTAGTCGCCGAAGAAAACAAAGGGTGCATTTTAGAAAGTAGAATCATGACAATCCTTTAATCGTGATTCGGAATTAATCCACGATTTTTTTAATTCATAATTCATTTAAAAGTTTGTTATTAAAAAAAATTATCTACTTTTGCATCGGCACAGGTCGATACGGTAAAATTGATTTTTGCAGATTATTTTTCTGATTTACAGAATATATACAATGAAAATAAAGTTCGTACAAAAAGGAACAAAACAACAACAACTCATCAATGCGCTAACAATAGCCATCGGCAGGGGGGCGCTACGGACGGGAGGATTCCCACGCTGGAGATTAACCTGTTAAACAAAAAATAACACATAATAAAGAATCATCATAAATAATTAATAATTATAAATCACAATAAAAATGAGTACAAAAAGATTAAAAGGAATTGTTCCGAAAATTGGTATTCGTCCGGTGATAGACGGACGTCAACGTGGAGTGCGCGAATCGCTTGAAGGTCAAACCATGAATCTGGCAAAAAGCGTTGCGCAACTCATCGCCTCGGAGTTGCGTCATGGCGACGGCGCTCCGGTGGAATGTGTCATTGCCGACGGCACTATCGGCAGAGTTGCCGAAGCGGCGGCATGCGCCGAAAAATTCGAGCGGGAAGGCGTGCAAATCACTATTACTGTGACGCCATGCTGGTGCTACGGCGGTGAAACCATCGACATGAATCCCCACAACATCAAAGCAATATGGGGATTCAACGGTAGCGAACGTCCGGGAGCCGTGTACCTTGCAGCCGCCCTCGCCGGACATACCCAGAAGGGCTTGCCGGCTTTCGGCATCTATGGACGCGATGTGCAGGACGCGAGCGACAGCTCCATCCCCGCCGACGTGAAAGCAAAATTGCTGCGATTTGCCAAATCGGCGCTGGCGGTGGCTACGATGCGCGGAAAATCCTACCTCGCCATCGGTTCCGTGTCGATGGGCATTGCGGGGTCAATGGTAAATCCCGACTTTTTTCAGGACTACCTCGGTATGCGCAACGAATATGTGGACATGTCGGAAGTTATCCGCAGAGTGAACGAAGGAATTTTCGA
>JAISRS010000056.1 GCA_031273485.1 Prevotellaceae bacterium | reverse complement strand
TATTCGTTGTCGGCAAACACCGATTCACTTGCTGCGATGTTGCTTGTACACAAGGAGAAAAAAGAAAATTTTGAAAAGTTGATGAAAGAAAAAGAAGAATCTTTTGCAACTGAAATGTCGGAGAAAAAAGCAGAGTGGGAAGCCGAAAAAGCAAAACAAAAGGCATCGGATAAAGAATATGTCGATGAGCAAACAAAACGCCGTAAAAGAGAAGAGGATGAATATCAATATAATCTGAAAATCACACGTCAGAAAGACAAGGATGAATACGAGGGTAAAAAGTCATTGCTAAACAAGGAATTAACAAATAAAAAACTCGAATTTGAACAGGAAATATCAAATCGTGAAGCCGAACTTAAAAATGCGGAAACCGAACTTGCCGAATTACGAAAAAATAATGCGGAATTTCCTCAAAAATTGGAAAAAGCGCTTAAAGATAAGGAAATAGAAGTTACTAAACGACTTGAAACAAAATACGGGTTTGAGATTAAGATGATTGAAAGCCGGAATGAAGCCGAAATTCGTCTGAAAGACCAGATGATTACGTCGTTACAGGAAAAAATCAAGGAGTTTCAAGTACAGTTGAAGGAATATACCGACAAGGCAAACAGAGCAGAAGCAAATGTTAAGGATATAGCAGTGAAGGCTATAGAAAATTCCGCTAAAGTGCACATGTACACAACAAAATCGGAAAAGGATGAGTATAGAAAAAATTCCACTGATTGAATTTAGTCCGAATTTAGGTTGAATTAATTTGATTGTGCTGATTTGTGATGATTACCGGAACTCATGTTAGTTATTATCAGGTGTGTAAGCGGAAACTTTGGCTGTTTGTCAACGGTATAGCAATGGAGCATACTTCGGATCTGGTGTATGAGGGTAAACTGATACACGAAACAAGTTATCCGCAACGTCCTGAACGTTATGAGGAATTGGAGATTGATGGCTGTAAAATAGATTTCTATGATGCGCGAAATAAAATTGTGCATGAAATAAAGAAATCCGATAAAATGGAAACTGCTCACGAATGGCAATTAAAATATTATATCTATGTGCTTGAAAGGAATGGAATAAAGGGGGTTACAGGTATTTTGGAGTATCCGGTTCTGAGAAAAACAAGTTGTATTGAACTTACGGATGAAGACAGACTGAAAATAGGGGAAATGGAGAAAGAAATTCAAGAACTTATTGAAGCAGAAGGTTGTCCGAGTGGAATAACGGATAAGATATGCAAAAATTGCAGTTATTACGACTTTTGTTATGTTGGAGAATAGTTAATTAACCGATTAATTGAAAATTGGGGGGAATGTAAATATGAGTAGTTATAATTTAATAAATCAAGGAATTATTTATGAGGAAGACATATTATTTATTTAATCCGGGGTATCTGGAACGTAAGGATAATACATTGAAATTTACGCCTGTTGAAAAAGATGAAAATGGAGTTGAACGAACAGCGGCGCCACGTTATCTGCCGGTTGAAAATACTTGCGATTTTTATGTTTTCGGCTCGTTAACAGCCAATAGCGCGTTGTTTAATTTTTTGGGACAGAACGATATTGCTGTTCATTTTTTCGATTATTATGAGAATTATACAGGCTCGTTTATGCCTAAGGATTTTTTACTTTCCGGCAAGATGCTGCTGGCTCAAACATCTTATTATCAAAGTAAGAAAAAACGTATTGTGATTGCTCAAAAATTTATTGAAGGAGCAAGTTTCAATATGTTGAAAAATTTACAGTATTACAACAGGCGTGGTCGCGAAATAGATGACATAATTGCACGGATTGAAGGATACGTTGAAACTATTTCCCAAATGACTGAAGTCGATAAACTTATGGGTTTGGAAGGTAATATCAGAATGGCTTATTACGAAGCCTTTGACTTGATTTTGAACGATTTTAAGATCGGTAACCGTACAAAACAGCCACCAAATAATGAAGTCAATGCATTGATTTCGTTTGGGAACATGATGTGTTACAGTCAGTGTTTAAGGGCAATACATCAGACGCAACTTAACCCGACGATTAGTTATCTGCATTCGCCCGGAGAACGGCGATATTCGTTGTCGTTAGATGTTTCGGAGATTTTTAAACCTCTGTTAGTAGATCGTGTAATTTTTAAGGTGTTGAATAAAAAGGAGATTCAAGAAAAACATTTTGATAAAAATCTGAATAAATGTTTGTTAAATCAATCGGGGAAAAAAATATTTGTGAAAGAATTTGAAGACCGTCTGAATGAAACAATAAAACACAGGACTCTGCATAAAAATGTGACTTATAGATATTTGATCAGACTGGAGTGTTATAAACTCTGTAAACATCTTCTTGAAATAGAAGAATATAAACCGTTTAAAATGTGGTGGTAAATGTATGTATGTGATATTGGTTTATGATTTTGGAGAAAAACGGGTAGTTAAAATGTTGAAACTTTGTCGTCAATATTTGAATTGGATACAAAATTCGGTTTTTGAAGGAGAAATTTCGGAGGTGAGATTAAAGGAATTTAAATCGAAAGTGAAACAAATTATAAACAAAAATGAAGACAGTGTAATTATTTTCTCCAGTAGAAACGAAAAATGGCTGGATAAGGAAATTATAGGAAAGGAATGCAGTTCAATAGATAATTTTTTATGAATTAGACATTATGTGCAATAAGAGTTTATAAGGCTTTCTTTAAAAGAGATACGGAAGTTGTGCAAACCGCAGGCGATTAGCATAACCGCATCATCGAAACCATATTTATGGCATCTGAAA
>JAISRS010000036.1 GCA_031273485.1 Prevotellaceae bacterium | reverse complement strand
GCCGAAGTTAAACAGACTACCGTTCGTTCGGCGTAGCGTCATCTCCATCTCCATCCATAGTACCTCAAAATAAGATTTAGTCAGTTTTTTTGACTTTAATAAGAATAAGGATTTTGATTACCTTGAAGTCCTTAAAAAATCCAACAACTATTGTTTTCAGCAATAAAAGCAATTGGAAAAATGGTTCTCAAAAATGAGCTAAAAACAGGAAACCTACAATTGTGAATTCACAATTGCATAAAATCAACAGGAAACCTACAATTGTGAATTCACAATTGCATAAAATCAACAGGAAACCTACAATTGTGAATTCACAATTGTATAAAATCGACAGGAAACCTACAATTGTGAATTCACAATTGTATAAAATCGACAGGAAACCTACAATTGTGAATTCACAATTGCATAAAATCGACAGGAAACCTACAATTGTGAATTCACAATTGCATAAAACCAACAGGAAACCTACAATTGTGAATTCACAATTGCATAAAATCGACAGGAAACCTACAATTGTGAATTCACAATTGTATAAAACCAACAGGAAAAATACAAATCTCTATTGAGATTTGTATTTTTCCAACAGGAAACATGAAAATCTCTGTAGAGATTTGTATTTTTCCAACAGGAAACATGAAAATCTCTATTGAGATTTGTATTTTTCCAATTGGAAACATGGTTTTGGATGCATCCAACAGCAAGAAAACAACAGAAACATCCCCCCCGTCGGCGGGTACTAAGGACTTTAAGGACTTTAAGGACTTTAAGGACCTTAAAAGACCTTAAAAGACCTTAGTACCCGCTAAAAGCGCAGACCCGCCTTGTTGCAAGCGGGTTTGCAAGCCGGAGGCATGCTTTTAGCTCCGACGTAGCGAAACGCTACGCCGAACGAAGGAGTTTCATAATTCATAATAAAAAAAAATTGTTGTTGATTTAAAAATAATCTCTATCTTTGCGTTCGTTTAACAACAAAAATTTAATGCTGAAAATATTATATATGCATAAGTTTTTTTCACATAATTATCCGGTAAACGAAGTGACAATTAGTTACTTTGGTATCTCTGTCGAAGAAAAGGATCAGGGGAAAAACATACGGAAAATGATTGCTCTAAAGAAAAAAAGTAATGATTGTATTCGGGATAAATTCGTTTACAATACCATTATAAATAATAAATTATATAACTTTAAAATATTAAGCTAAATATCATGAAAGAGTTGAAAATGTACATTGATGGTCAATTCATCGAAAACCAATCAGGAAAATGGATTGACGTATTAAATCCGGCAACGGAAGAAGTAATTTCGCACATGCCCGACGGCACAGTGGAAGACGCTCAAAAAGCCATTGAGGCAGCAGACAAGGCGCAAAACGCCTGGGAACGCACTCCGGCAGTTCAACGCGCCGGTTATTTAATCAAAATAGCCGACGGAATCCGTAAAAGAGAAAAAGAACTGACGGATATTATTGTGAGTGAAGGCGGAAAAGTACAGGGACTTGCAAATGTGGAAGTACTGTTCACCGCCGACTATTTGGAATACATGGCAGGATGGGCGCGCCGCTATGAAGGCGAAATCATTCAAAGCGACAGACCGCACGAAAACATCCTCCTGTTCAAAAAACCGATTGGAGTAACTACCGGTATCCTTCCATGGAATTTCCCGTTTTTCCTCATCGCCCGCAAAGCGGCTCCGGCATTAGTTACCGGCAACACCATCGTTATCAAACCAAGCCAAATCACTCCCGAAAACGCTTACGTATTTGCGCAAATCGTTGATGAAGCAGGTTTGCCGAAAGGCGTCTTCAATCTTGTTAATGGACGCGGCTCGGTGATAGGACACGAACTCGCCGCAAACCCGAAAGTAGGCATGGTGAGCCTTACAGGCAGCGTTGGAGCCGGAATCCAAACAATGGAAGCCGCCTCCGCCAACGTAACCAAAGTATCGCTGGAACTCGGCGGAAAAGCTCCGGGAATCGTACTGCCCGATGCAGACCTCGACCTGGCAGTGAAATCAATCATTGCTTCAAGAGTAATCAATACCGGACAGGTATGCAACTGCTGCGAACGAGTATATGTGCATGCAAGCATCAAAGAACAATTCATCGAAAAAGTACTTGCGGGAATGAACGCAGTGAAAGTCGGAAACCCAAGCGAAACAGTCAATTTGGATATGGGACCCTTAGTGGAAGCCAACGCTCTGAAACTTGTGCAGGAAAAAGTGGACAAAGCCGTTAAACAAGGCGCCAAACTACTCTGCGGAGGTAAACGTATCGGAACAAAAGGCTACTTCTTTGAACCTACCGTGCTGACGGATTGTACGCAAAAGATGGATATCATACAGGAAGAAACCTTCGGACCGGTGCTGCCGATAGTTGAATACACAGACCTGGACGATGCAATAGCCTGGGCAAATGATTGTGAATACGGACTCACCTCGTCGGTTTATACCCAAAATTTGGACTTGGCATTCAAACTGATTCGCTCGCTGAAATTCGGAGAAACATATATCAATCGCGAAAACTTTGAAGCCATGCAGGGATTCCATGCAGGATGGCGTAAATCCGGAATCGGAGGCGCCGACGGCAAACATGGACTGGATGAATACCTTCAAACACATGTTGTTTATCTTGAGACCAAAGGATAAAAAGAAAAATGAAAGTCGGACTCTTCATACCGTGTTACGTAAACGCGGTGTATCCGGAAGTAGGAGTCGCATCCTATAAATTGTTTGATTATTTGGGGATAGAAATAAACTATCCCCTTAATCAAACCTGTTGCGGACAACCAATGGCAAACGCAGGCTTCGAACAAAAAGCGATTCCGATGATTAAACATTTCGATGAACTTTTCGAATCATACGAATATGTAGTTGCCCCCTCCGCAAGCTGCGTCGCATTTGTGAAACCTCGAACAAACGGCAAAATATACGAAGTTTGCGAATTTCTTCACGATATATTAAAAGTAAACAAACTCCCCGGGAAATTTCCCCACAAAGTAAGCGTCCACAACAGTTGCCACGGCGTACGCGAACTGCATTTGTCGTCGCCAAGCGAACTGAATATTCCCCGTTATTCCAAAATCAAAAATCTACTCACCCTGATAGAAGGCGTAGAAGTATTCGAACCGGAAAAAGCGGACGAATGTTGCGGTTTCGGAGGCATGTTCTCCATCGAAGAACCGAGCGTTTCCGTATGTATGGGGCAAGATAAACTTGCAAACCACATCGCCACCGGAGCAGAATACGTCACCGGAGCCGACAGCTCGTGCCTGATGCACCTGCAAGGCGTCGCACGACGAGAAAAACAACCAATAGAATTTATACACGTTGTCCAAATCTTAGCAGCAGGATTATGAATTTACAACAAACGCAATGGCATAACGCAACCCTCTGGATGGTGCGCAAAAAGAGAGATAACCTCGCAATGCAAATCCCCGAATGGGAAGAACTGCGCAGGCTGGCAAGTCAAATCAAAATGCACACCCTTTCGCACTTAGACCGATACCTCGTTCAATTTACCGACAATGCCGAAGCAAACGGAGCCATCGTTCACTGGGCTAAGGACGCCGACGAACACAATGCAATAGTTCTCGACATCCTGAATCGACACAAAGCACGGAAACTCGTGAAAAGCAAATCCATGCTCACCGAAGAATGTCATCTAAACCCCTTCCTCGAAGCAAACGGCATCGAAGTAGTTGAAAGCGATCTGGGCGAACGCATCCTGCAACTGATGCACGCAGCCCCAAGTCACATCGTAATGCCGGCAATCCACCTGAAACGACAGGAAGTAGGCAAACTGTTTGAAGATAAACTGCACACGGAAAAAGACAATAGCGACCCGACATATCTCACTCGCGCCGCCCGACAGCATCTGCGAAACGAATTTCTTACCGCCGACGCCTCCATGACAGGGGCGAATTTCGCTGTGGCGGATACCGGAGAAATAGTGGTATGCACCAATGAAGGAAATGCCGACATGGGAACGTCTTTCGCTCCTCTGCATATAGTGTCGGTGGGGATAGAAAAAATGGCGCCCAACCACAGCGCTCTCGGCGTATTTACCCGCTTGTTGGCGCGTTCGGCAACCGGACAACCCTCCACAACTTATACCTCGCACTACCGCAAACCGCGGCAGGGATGCGAAATGCACATCGTGCTGGTAGATAACGGACGCAGCAAAACTCTGGGCAACGAAGCGCATCAACAGGCGCTGAAATGTATCCGTTGCGGAGCTTGCATGAATACCTGTCCGGTATATCGCCGCAAAGGCGGATACGCATATTCGTATTTCATACCGGGACCTATAGGTATAAATCTCGGAATGTTGAAATCTCCCAAAAAGTATGCAAACAACGTTTCGGCATGTTCGCTTTGCTACTCCTGCAATCAGGTTTGCCCCGTTCAGGTAGATCTGGCAGACCAGATATATAGCTGGCGACAGCAATTGGACTCCATCGGCAAAGCCAACAAAATAAAGAAAATCATCTCAACAGGTTTGACTTGTCTTTTTACAAGACCTCGCCTGTACAATAATATACTCAAACTGGCGCCCGTCATCAATCATATACCCCGCTTCCTGATATACAATCGACTGAACGGATGGGGCAAAGGACGTGAAATGCCGCCGTTTGCCAAAGAATCGTTTACTCAAATGTGGAAAAAAGGAAAAGTAAAGAAATAAAATTATGAGTTCAAAAGACGAAATTCTGGCTGCAATACGCCGCAATATCAAAACAACTTACGATTTGCCCGAAATAAAACCCGAAGGCGACGGATATACCGACAAAATAAAGCAATTTACAGAAGTGAGCCGAAGCGTAGCCGCCAACGTAGTTGTGCTGCAAGAGGGCGAAGACCTCAATCAATGTATCCGCGCCCTGTATCCCGAAGCTGCAACTGTTGCCTCCAATTTACCCGAAATAACCATCCAAACCATTGATCCCGACAAGGTGGAAACGCCTCATCAACTCAACGGTACAATGCTTGGCATCGTCAAAGGGGAATTTGGCGTGGCTGAAAACGGCTGCGTATGGATACCGCAAAATGTGAAGGAAAAAGCCGTTTATTTCATCTCCGAATACCTTGTTATTCTGCTCAACAAAACAAATATCGTAAACAATATGCACGAAGCCTACGAAAAACTCCATACTTATGACTATGGCTTCGGAGTATTCATTTCGGGACCCTCCAAAACCGCCGACATAGAACAGGCGCTCGTAGTCGGCGCTCACGGAGCAAAAGGCGTCACGACGATACTAATTTGAAGAAGGAAGTTTGAAGGAAGAAGTTGTAATCGTATCACTCTCTTTTCTTTATTTCTTGTCAGCGGTCGGACGTTTGAGACCCGACGAAAGTAAATGCAGGCATTATTACAGGAAACTTCTAAAAACTGCTTTTTCGGCGTTCAATGTCAATTTTATAAATTTTAAAATCCTCAAAATAAGATTTAGCCCGCTCTTCCCTTAGTTGGGAAGCCGGGCTTACCTTAGTTGCGGCTTACCTTGGAAGGTAAGCCGCTCTTCACTGGTGTCGGGCTTCATCGTTAATCGAAAAATATCCCGCTAAGGGCGGCATTGACGCCGCGCACCATGTTGATGCGTATGCGCACGGGTTCGTGCAGCGTGAACGTCACATATTTACCCTGTTGATAGTTGCGCACCATTTG
>JAISRS010000456.1 GCA_031273485.1 Prevotellaceae bacterium | reverse complement strand
GGAGAATACGAATTGGAACACAAGTATTGCCGCAACTCATACGATGGGCTGAAAAACTATTACACCTGCCTTCAAATCGCACATGCAATCAATCAGTTACTTGAACACGGCAGGGATGTTGTGGAAATGCTCAAGGAACACTCAAAGGAAACAATTCGCAATATCTGGCAGAACCTGGTGGCCTTCATGATCATTGTTGCACCGGACAAGGAAGTGCCTGTCGCTTTCACTCCTCCATAATCAACTAAATTACGGCTTGAAACCCGTCGTGGAGATGTCTTGCTCCCTGATTCAAGACTGACAGTCAACTAACAATCCATAGAATTTACGACACGGAAACAAGAACGATATATACCTGCTCCATGCTTTCGTATAATTATGAAAGCCGATGCCCTGTTGACCCGGATCAGGGTGGTTATTGATACTGAACAATTATTTTTTAATCCCTGAATTGCTGAAAGTAAAACAGATATTAGGAAATCCACAAATTTATTTCTATCTTTACTCCATCACTTAAAGAGGAAAAGTTCTCTTAAAAATCACTCCAAAAACGGAGTGAGCAACGAGTGAGTAGGATACAATCTTAAATAGTTAAACGACTGATAGCATACGGGTTAGATAGGACGCTCAAAATCCCTCAACGCCCACAAAAGACAAGAAGTCTGTTAGTCAGTAGATTAACAGACTTCTTTGTTTTTCACTGAAGCCAAATTAAGACGAAAAAGACAGGGAAAGACAGGGTGTTCGTGTGCAAATCGCGGATAAAATCAAGGAAGAAATTAAGATTATAAGATTAGAGTAGATACAGGCGCGCATCATGATGCATTTATGAAAAGTACGGCAACGTTATTTGTCACAGAAGTTTTGAATTAAGGATAATCTTTTGCAAAAAAAGAGAAAATAGCATTATGAATAGAAGAAATATTTCTATATTCGGCAAATTTTGTAAAATATGAAATGAATACATTTGGAAATCAGATAAGAAAAGCCAGGATAAGCAAAAAGCTGGAACTAAAGAAATATGTTGTTAGATGAATTGTCATATATGAAAAGATTTTGTAACTACTCAGGAACTAAAAAAGGTTTGACAATTATTGAATGTTACTAAATGGTTACTAAATTAGCATTATGAAAGAGAATAAATCTATACCGTGACTGTTCTGCTTTTCATCGCAGGGAACAGGCATTGATTCAGCGGCTAATAAAAAACAGAAACAGTATCCTTGCCTTCCTCATCACCCGGAGGTTCCGCCGGATAATAACGGTTCGGAAAGAGCCATACAAAACATCAAAGGACTTGTCTATGAATAAATGCATCTCAAAAAAATGTTTTAAAATTGGTTATTAATAATTTAACACTATTATTTGATATAGTTATTTATTTACAAGTCCAAAGTCAAGACCAAAGTATCGGGTCGGTTCCGCAACAAAAACGGCAAGGGGGCTGACCGCTTTGCCGGAATTCGTTCCGTTATTGACGCCACCATCAAAAACGAACAGGAGGTTTATCCTGCTTTATCCTGCCTGGCAAAAGTGCGAATCCATCCCTTATTTTTTGACCCGAGTAATAATAGAAAGGAAATGATATTGTTTCATTTTTGATAGCCCAAAAAGTTAAAAACTAAACCCGAATAATTTGCCATCATCACCCGAATCATTCAACTTCAAACAAATTTCCTCCTCTGAAAAAGAACTTAATAATTCGTTGGGGACATCATGCTCGATGGCAGAGAATATATATTGCAGATTGTTTTCGGCACAATACCTTTTTATTATGCTTATATAATTGGTTTTCTTTCTGTTATCAAGACCTTCAAGAGCGCCATCATGATAAACAAACCGATAAAACGAGTTCTTGTGATAAGCCGCCAATATTGCCAAATCGAATGATATACAGAGCATTTTTTGATATGTATTCCCTTTGCCTTCTGCTGTAATGTCCGATTCATTCTCTTTTGTAACATCAACTTTAAATTCAATGTTTCCCTGATTATTCTGCTTCATAAAAATCATGGCAGGAGTATTAAAAATATACTTGAAAATATTATTGAACAATCGCCGAATTTCAGGATAAACTTTGTTGTCATTAGACGAAATCTGCGTTTTAATCTCTTTTACCAATGATTCTATTGTATCTGAAAGTTTATCCGTTGTTTCGCCAAGCAATGCTATTTTATCAATATTCTTTAATTTTTCCTCTAATCGAGAAATTTCACCCTCAACTTTTGTCAAGTTGACCTGATAGGTTTTGAATTTTTTGAAAGAGTCCTTGTCTTGCAAAACAGAAAGAATTTGATTGCGCTTTTCGTTATAATCAAGTAGCGATGCGCGAATATCTTTTAATTGCTTGCTCAATTTATCAATCTTTTCTTTTAAATATTTATTTCTTTCTTCTGTTATTTTTTTGTTGAAATCTTCAAGCGCTTTATAATCTTTTACCAAGTTGTCAGGAAAGAAAATTTTTGCTTCCTCATAAATATTTTTTAATTGATCAATGTCAAATGAAACCTTTTGAGAAAAAGACTGTTTTGCTTTTTCCAAATCATATTCCAAGTTGTATTCAGCAGAGTTTAACCCGGATATTTTTTCTTCAATTTCCTCTACGAGTTCTTTGTTTAATTTACGTTCCTGTTGATAAAAATTAAAAGTATCAATTTGTTCTTGCAAAGTTAATTGCTCATCTTTTTTCAAGTCTATTGCACCTTTGATTTTATCAACCTCTTCTGTATCAACGGAAAACTGATTTTTAATTCCATTGATTAGTTTTTTCTGTTCGCTAAATTGTTTATCTGTATCGTACTTTTGCGTTAATAAATTTCCATCAAACCCAAGCAAATCAAACATAAATGGTTTCCAATCAACATCTTGCCCTTTCGAAAATTTAGACAGTTGGAAAACATTATTATAATCTTTTTGCGAACGCAAAAAGTAGGTTACAGACTTTCTGTATTTCCATTGTTTGAGAACGTCGAAAGCCAAATATTCATTTAAGAACGTTTCTGCTTTTTTAATAGATATATTTGCTTTTTCCCAATGTTCTTCATCAAGTAAATTTACAGAAATGTCGCTTGTTTTGAATGAAATTTTAGTGGGGCAATCTATCTCTCGTTTGATTGTTAAATACTTGCCGTTGTTTAATAGAATTTCGAGATAAAAAATATACCCTGTAAACTTATTTTTGTATATATTGAAAATATGTTCATCGGTTATATCCTTTAAAAGCATAAAGTCAATTACTGCAATCAAGGTTGTTTTTCCAAGATTATGGGAATCCTTATTCAAATCAAGGTTCCGGGTAACTTTTGCCAAAACAAGATTTATCCCATCATTAAACCTGATGCGCTTAAAATTCTTGTTTGCATATAACTGACTTAGTTTCATTGTATATATTCTATAATATCTATATCCTTTTTATAGTCAATCTTACCCATTATATAGAGGAAACCGAGAGTAGGAATAAATACCTCTGTTGCATTATTCCCTCGCGATAAAATCACTCTATTCAGCAACTCATCGTACTTGATTACTCCGGTTTCCTTAATTATATTAAGTATCACGCCTCCCATATTTAACAGCGAGAGATTGAGGTCAAGATATTTATGCGGTTTTATCATGGCTCTGCCCTCCCTATATCGCAATTAAAATACATAAAATGAACGAACACCCTTATGATTTCTCGCAAATCTTTAAGTTTATCATCGTTGTTATTCGTTAATATATTTACAATATGTTCAATTACTCTCTCAAATTCGGTAAATTTATTCCTTTCGAGAATAATAGATGCTTGTAAATCACTGACCGTATTGCTATACATTTTAGTATATGATTCATTTTTAGGGTTTTGAAGGAAACTTTCTATTTCCTCAAAATATTGCAGTGAGCGATTTTTAATAAAATCGAAATATTCTTTGCTTAAATTGTTCAGCTCGTTTTTTCGCTCTTTGTCGATAATAGGGTATGACGTGAGATAATCTTTTGTTTCTGTCGAAATGGCTTTTCTTTGCTCTGAAAAAACAATGATGACTTTTTGCAAATCCTTTTCATAGAAACGGAGCGGTGCGAGAAATTTATCCAATCCAAATTGATTTGCTATTTGTGGATAATCAGTTAAATAAGCGTCTATTTGTTCGCGTCCTATAATATCAACATTCTTAATGCCAATCCTATCGCGAAGTGTTTTAACAATGGAAGAATGCGCTTCACCTGAAAGTTTTCTGTTTGTGAATATCACATAGTTATCAAAAGGCTCTTGTATCGTTTCTCTCAATCTTTCAATTTCCTTTGCAAGAACGCTTGTTTTATTTACAGAAAAGTCATTATCTGAACAACTTGCATTCAGGATTGTTGTATGTTTCGCTTGAATGTTTGTTTTGCCTGCCCACGGGTCTGTATCCGAAGGAAACCGGTTTGCTGTTCCTTCAAACCAACTATCCTTTGCTCCATCTCTTCCTGTAGAGAAAGTCTTACAGCCCATACCGAAGATTTCTTTCGATATGCGAATAACAAGGTTTTCAAATTCCTCATTATTAAGATTTTCGTATGGAAACTTGTTTGCCATAGATGATTTTCCGGCATAAAGTTAAGAATATTTTTGGAATAAAACGCCAAACTATGACGTGATAACTGTATATTCGCGCTTACTCGTCTCAAATTCAGGCTCTATGACTTTTACCTCCTCATAAGTCAATCCATAGAGTTTGTAAACCAATAATCTATTTTGCGTTCCAATAAAGCGGCATCGGCGTTTTGTTTCTTTAATTCCAAAATCTGCTCGACCAAGTGTTATGATTGGTTGCCGGGCGGTAAGAGGAAACAGTATCCTGACCTTCCTCTATCACCCGGAGGTTTCGCCTGATAACAACGGTTCGGAAAGGGCCATACGAAACATCAAAGTCAAGACCAAAGTATCGGGTCGGTTCCGCAACAAAAACGGCAAGGGAGCTAACCGCTTTGCCAGGATTCGCTCTGTTATTGACACTGCCATCAAAAACAGACAGGAGGTCTGTCCGGCTTTGTCCTGCCTGGCAAAAGTGTGGATCCATCCCTTGATTTTTGACCTGAGTAGTTACAATTTTCTTTTGTCATAAATATATGTGTTAAAATTATTGATTTCCGATGCAGTTTTTTTTCAGACAAGTACATGTCCTCCATAATGTTGAAGTTCCATCTTGATGTCAGCCCATAAATCATTGATTTTGAGAATATAGGAATAGCTGTACAAAGAATGGTCATAGGGAAAGCGGCTGTTCTTTATTTTTTTTCATTCAATTTATTTTTCGGCAAAGGTAAGACGGAAAGGCGTCAAAGTATGACACCGGAAATAATCTGTTTTATCAAAAAGGAACCTCTAAAAGTAATGTTGTGCAAATACTTCTACCTCTTTCTCAAAAGTCGTAATATCTACACGGTGTTCCATTTCGTTGTACCATTTCAGTACAAAATTCGGGTTAGGATTGCGGCGAATCCATGTAAAGTTTTCGGTTGCGGGAACAACGGTATCTTTTCCGCCAATCACAAAAACAATCGAATTGTTATTAGTTTTCAATTCGGGCAAGGCTATATCAAACGGACGATAGTTTAGCGCCGGATTAAAGCACAGTGCAGGAACGGAATACGACAACGACAGATAATAGGCAAAGCAACCGCCCATGCTGTTGCCGATAACCGCATCGAAGTTTTCGGAAACAAACAGGTCGCTCAATTTGTCGAACATATCGGGCGTATTCCGGTAATCTAACTGCGGAGCGACAATCTCAAAACAGCGTTCCAAGACTGCTCTTTTCTCCATGCTTAGCGAGCCATCCAAACCGTGCAGATAGAGTACTTTGGGCATAATCGATTTATTTTGAATATCCAATTTATTTTAACCATTCTTTAACCGGACAGACACTATTTATATTGTTGTTAAAATCTCTCTCACATTCTCAATTACAAATGCAATTTGCCGCATATTCTTTTCTTGCATAAAATCTTCACGAGCAGGAAGCGTTATATCAACTGTCAGTCGTACAAAATATTTACCGCTTTTTTTATCTGCGCCGCTTTCAAAATCCGAAACGGACATATCTTGAAAATGGAGATTCTTCGCAATTTTCTGCAAGCCGTTTTCAATCGTTGTCAACATATTACCCGGTTCGGATGCAAATTTTTTCTCGGCATACAGGATTAATTTACATTCGTCATCGCCCGGTTGAAAAGAAAGCCGTATATAATCGTCCCCATCTTTTTTTGAAAATTTGATGCAAGCCTTGGTTTGCACTCTGCCTTGAGGCTGAATCAATTTGGCTGTTTTCTTATCTTTCGATTCTCTTAACCGGTCTATTAATGAATTTCTAAACTCCCTCAACCTGTCGCTGTTTTTGGAATTGGCCGATTTGCCGGATAAGTTGTCCGCATCCACATTGGTGATGGAAGAAAGGGAAATCGTGTTCCTTACAACATCCTCCACATTGCCTTCTTTTTCTTCAATAAATCCTTTCAGTTTATTGAGTAATCGAGAGATTGCAAATGCCCGTTTTTTCAGATAATGTTCTTTTTCGCAAAATCGGAACAGTACTTTTTCCCACTCTTCGTTAAATTCATCCGAATTGTCTAATTTGGCAATAGTCTGTTCGTTCAGGGGCTGTAAATTTTCTTCGATAGCCACATCTTCATCCCATTGGTCAAAGTCCGGGTATTTCCCTAATAATTGATAAATAGACGGATAAGCGACTTGTATGCTCACTAATGCAAAATTAACCAACGATGTTAATTCCGTTTCCATATTTTTACCGGCATTGATACATTTTATCAGGGACAACGAGTTCAATAATCGTTTCAAAGCTCTCGGATTAGTTCCTACCGATAAATTGGAAATATCTGAAATCCGGGCAATCAATTCGCTGTTTTCGGCTTGTTTTTTATTAAAATAATGGATGGAAAGCAAACTTTTTCTTAAAAATTCCACTATTTCATACTTGGCAACAGGCATCGAAAAAGGTACTTGTATGATTTTATCAAAGAAAGAACGAAATTCACGTTCGTTCTGTTCGGATATTTTGCCGAATTTAGGTTCCAGCCCTTTTACAACCACGTCATAATCAATAGCCAAGACAAAAACGCAATTTTCAAGCGTAAAAATATTTTTCAAAAGTTCCAGCAACTGAACGGCTGTCGGCGGATTCATCCGGTCCAAATCGTCAATAAAAAAGATGAATCCTTTTTTATTGGATTTCGCAAGACATTTTTGGATAATCTCCTGCAAATCTTTCCGAATTTCGCTGATAGTGGATTTGCTGCCGGTTTCCTGTATTCCGACTGCGGCTCCTACTGCGGTAGCGCTTAGCGCTCCGCCTGTCATGCCTGCGGCAAATGTCAGCGCCCCTTTTCCGAGGATGGCTACTTTTTCCAACAATCCTTTTTCCTTGCCGCCTGAAATTTCACTCACCAAACTCCGGATAATGCTCATCAATGTGGAGGGGGCGTCTTGCATTAACGAATATTCCCAAGTGTTAATCCAAATGGCATGGAAATCGGAATCATTTCCGCATAAATTATTATTTAAGCTGTTCATCAAAGACGTTTTGCCGCTGCCCCATTCGCCCTGCAATGCAATAGTCAAAGGTGTATTGGCGTTTTTGATAAATTCCGTCAATCCATCTTCAAACGGTTTGATACTGAAACTGTCTTCGTTTCCTTTAGAGGCATCTCTTGGAAGGTCTATGATACTGCTGTATTGTTCCATTTGTAATTTCAAGTTTTAAATTCATTGACGGTTTATATTAAGAAGTCATTTATCGTCGTAATGTCCCGATGCCGATATGACCAATACCGTTATTTTTTTGTCATCGACCAAATAAACAAGTCTGTGTTTCTCCGTTATATGTCTTGACCACTGTCCGGTTCTACCATGTCCCAATGGTTTGGGTTTACCGGTACCCGTATATGGATGTTCTTCCAATTCGGCAAGTAAGGCATTTATCTTTTTCAGCGCTGCAATTTCACCTGATTTTTTCAGCGCTTTAATATCATCTAATGCAACATCGGATAACTCGACTTCATATTTCATAAATCACCGAATAACTCTTTGCGAAGTTCCGGCGTTAATTTCACTTTTTTCCCCATTTTTGCCTGCTGTATTGAATTATCTATTTTCGCAAGCATTTCGGGAGTGAAATATAAATCGTCTTCATCAATGGGAGTGAGGACATAGGATTGTTTTTTTCTCCTGGTAATAACTACTTTTTGACCTCTGTCGGCAATTTCAAAAACATTCTTTTGCTGTTCCCTGAATTGTCTGCTTGTAATTTCTAAAATTCCTTCCATATTGTTTTTTTATATGTGTACCAATTTTGGTACAAATGTACAGATTAATATGCAAAGGTGCATAATAAAACAACAATTATTTTTTCATTGCTCTCGGATCAACTGCTGTATTGTTCCATCGTTTATTCCTTTACAACTTGCGCGGTAAAACCTCTTATACTCGGAATTTTCGCGCCCGGATAATTGGCTCTTATCCAGCCTTCAATCGCTTCGTAACGCTTGCTTCCGGTAAACATCAACATTTGAGTTCTGTCCATTTG
>JAISRS010000343.1 GCA_031273485.1 Prevotellaceae bacterium | reverse complement strand
ACGACGGCAAGCAGCATTTCATCTTAAAAGACAAGTTTGTGGATGTGTTTTATGAAGTCAAAATACCGCTGACTTTCGGCGCCGGAACACGGATTGTGAGGACTGATACCATGGACTTTGACCTCAGCGGCGACGATTTTATCAACAACCTTGATGAATTGAGGATTTGGATTGACTGTAAGAACCGTTTCAGAGCGGCGGTGGATTTGGAGGTTCTGTTTCTGGACGAGTATAAGCGGGAAATTCCATCAATCCAAAGGGGATTTACAATAAATCCGGCAACGCCGGCAGGAGGTGCAAACCAAAGAGATGCGCAACCGTCGGAAGGAACGTTTGAAATCAAATTCAACAGCAATGAAATCGACGATGCCAAAAGAACAAGTTATGTGGCGCTGAAATACGTCCTGAAAACAGATCAAAACAGTGGGGATGTCAATATTCATCCTTCGGATTATATCAGTCTGAAACTGGATGCTTACGCTACAATCAATCTTGAGTTTTAACCGTTTTAAATTAATGAAAATATGAACACTATAAATATAAAACATATCACGCGCAGCATCATCCTGCCGATTATACTGTCAGTAACAACCATAACGGCGTCGGCGCAGGTAAGCTCGCTGTATCATCTGAAAACGGTGGCAACCCGTCATGAGTTAAATCCTTCGTTTCGCCCTCTGACAAACACCTATTTTTCAGTGCCTGCTCTCCCCGTCATGTCGGGTTTCTACGTGGGCGCGGGCAACAATTCGCTGTCGTTTGAGGACGTTCTCTATCCCAAAACAGTGAACGGAGAGAAAAAAACAATCTGGTTCTTCAATAAGGACGGAAACACCGACGATTTTTATAACCGGCTGAAAAATACTACCCGTATCTATGCCGAAGCCGACATCCGACTGTTTGCTTTCGGTACAAGACTCGACAGCAAACAGTACATCACGTTTGGCTTGACGCAAAAGATGAACGCGGGGATTTTTATTCCCAAGGATTTCATGAAACTGCTCATCTACGGAACTCCCGACATGTCGAATGTGAACTCGTTCAATTTCGACCGCTTCGGGATTAGCTCTAATTTATATACGGAACTTGCCTTCGGATATTCGCGTGAGATTGATAAAAAACTTACTGTGGGCGGCAAACTCAAAATCCTGCTGGGACAGGCTAATACATCAACCAAAATAGACAGGTTCAGGCTGAACGCCGCAAAAGGCAGATGGGATTTCGACATAAAAGGCACGGTGAATGCATCGGCTCCAAACGTTGAATATGAACTGGATGAAGAAAACCGGATAGAAGATGTGAATTTGGACGGTTTTGAGGATTTCGGCAACTGGAAAATGAGCGATTTCACGAATGGATTCGGAGCTGCAATAGACCTCGGAGGGAATTATAAATTGCTGGACGATAAACTTCTGGTATCCGCCTCGCTGCTCGATTTGGGATTTATCAGATGGAAAGCGGAAAATGCAGCCAATATGCCTGTGGACGGACATTTTGAGTTTGAAGGTATCGAACTTGAGGCGGTGGACGGAACAATCAGCTGGGATGATGATTATTTCGATAACATAACCGACAATATTCACTATTCCACCACGTTTAAGCCTTATACTACAGCCCTGGCTGCAAAGGTTCTGCTTGGCGCGGAATATGGAATTTTGAATCATAAGATCACTTTTGGGGCGTTGTCGAAAAGCACCATAATGAATAAAAGCATATTTCAGGAAATCACCGCTTCCGCAAACTTTTTTCCGGCGGATTATTTCAACGCCGCTCTCAGCTATTCGCTCTTAAACGGACGATTCGGGACTGTCGGCTTGGCGCTTGGCGGCAGACTGGGTCCTGTGAACATGTATTTTGCAGGCGATTATCTCCCTCTTAACTATTCGAAACAATATATCCCGTACAAAAACAAGGCGTTTAATCTTCAATTCGGACTGTTATTTAATATCGGATACAGCGCCAAAAAGAATGCCGACGATGATAACGACGGGGTACAAAACAGAAAAGATAAATGTCCCGATACGCCGGCGAATACTCCTGTGGACAAGTACGGATGCCCCGTTGAAAATTCAACGGATGCTCCGGCTTCAATACCGGAGAGGTAAGAATAAACACACAAAAACAGGGTAATAACTTTACTCTTTTTTGTACAAATAAACCCTGACGGAAGATTGAACTCTGTCGGGGTTTATTGTTTTTTACGGCATCCTGCTGTGCTGCACAACATAGCGCTTAGTGTTGGTTTCAGGTTGTCGAAGGACTTGAAAAAGGCGCGATGATTAGGGTGCATTTCAAATTGTTGCACAGTAAAGAAATTATTTTAACTCAAGGTGCGCAAAAGAAATTCTTTGCACACTTTGAGTTAAAATAACAACAATAAAAAACGATTGCTTGAAAACGTGCGCACTTTTGGCATAAACGTGCGCACTTTTGGCATAAACGTGCGCACGTTTTTAGTGAAAATTGGAGGACGCATGACCGGAATATGCAGGTTCTTGATAAGATTATAAATAAGTTGTATCAAACTATACGGATTTTGGACATCTGATACCAGAGGCTTGTAACAGTCTTCACAAATTGTTTTTACAAAAAAGATGACTATGAAATCGAATTGAACAGCGACAATTTGAAATGCACCCATGATTACAAATCCGCGCAAGCGGGATTCATAATTCATAATTTATTTATACTTTTGCGCAAAATTTTTGACAAACCGAAAATATTATAGAAAAAAGAAATATTATGGAATATAATTTTTTAAGAATAGAAGAAAAGTGGCAAAAGTATTGGATACAGAACAATATCTATAAAACGGATATCGACGCGTCCAAGCCCAAATATTATGTATTGGATATGTTTCCCTATCCTTCGGGGGCGGGTTTGCATGTGGGACATCCGCTGGGATATATCGCCTCCGATATTTACAGCAGATATAAAACACTGCGAGGATTCAACGTCCTGCACCCCATGGGATACGACGCTTTCGGACTGCCCGCCGAACAATACGCCATCGAAACAGGTCAGCATCCGGAAATCACAACGGAAAAAAATATAAAACGATACCGAGAACAGTTAAACAAACTCGGTTTCAGTTTCGACTGGAGCCGAGAAGTAAAAACCTGTTCGCCCCACTATTATAAATGGACGCAATGGGCGTTCATCAAAATGTTCGATTCCTACTATTGCAATCAGGCGCAGCAGGCGCGTCCGATAAGCGAATTAATCGAAATTTTTGCGCAGAAGGGAACACAAAATCTCAATTTGGCGTGCAGCAAAGAACTGCATTTTACCGCCGAAGAATGGCAGGCTTACAGCGAAAAAGAACAGCAGGAAATACTGATGAACTATCGCATAGCATATCTGGCGGATACCATGGTCAACTGGTGCGCCGATCTCGGCACCGTGCTTGCCAACGACGAGGTGGTGAACGGCTTGTCGGTACGCGGAGGCTATCCCGTCGAACAACGAAAGATGCGTCAATGGAGTTTGCGAGTTTCGGCTTATGCCCAAAGACTTCTTGACGGACTTGAAACCATCGAATGGTCGGAATCAATCAAAGAAACCCAGAAAAACTGGATAGGACGCTCGGAAGGCGCCGAAATAAAATTTCAACTTCATCCGAACACCGACGCCGATTCTTTAGTGGTATTCACCACCCGCGCCGACACAATCTTCGGAGTAACATTCATGGCGCTGGCGCCCGAAAGCGAATACGTGGCTAAAGTGGCGACGCCCGAACAAAAATCTGCGGTGGACGAATACATCGCCGCCACACGCAAACGCACCGAACGCGAACGCATCGCCGACCGCAAAATATCGGGCGTTTTTTCGGGCGGATACGCCATCAATCCATTTTCGGGAGAAAAAGTCCCCATCTGGATTTCCGACTACGTGCTGGCAGGCTACGGAACGGGCGCAATTATGGCTGTTCCGGCGCACGACAGCCGAGATTACGCTTTTGCAAAACATTTCGGACTTCCCATAATTCCCCTCATCGAAGGATGCGACGTGAGCGACGAAAGTTTCGACGCAAAAGAAGGAATAATGATCAATTCCGGCTTTCTCAACGGACTGACCGTCCCCGAAGCCATCAAAAAAGCCAAGGAATACATCAGTGACAATGCGCTTGGAGTGATAAAGGTTAATTACCGCTTGCGCGACGCCATTTTCAGTCGTCAGCGATACTGGGGCGAACCGTTTCCGATTTACTATAAAGACGGTATGCCATACGCCATTCCCGAAGACGAATTACCGGTGATTTTGCCCGAAGTCGATAAATTTCTGCCCACCGAAACGGGAGAACCTCCCCTGGGACGGGCAAAAAATCGGACATACAAGGGACTTCCCTTTGAGTTGAACACCATGCCGGGATTTGCAGGCTCGTCGGCTTATTATCTGAGATATATGGACCCGCACAACGAGGAAGCGCTTGTATCGAAGGACGCCAACGAATACTGGCGCGATGTTGATCTGTACGTCGGCGGAACGGAACATGCCACGGGTCATTTGATATACTCCCGATTCTGGAATAAATTCCTCTACGATTTGGGTATTGTTGTTGAACAGGAACCGTTTAAAAAGTTGGTGAATCAGGGAATGATACAGGGCTGTTCGAGTTTTGTTTACCGCATCAACGGCACAAACACCTTTGTGTCATACGGATTGAAGGATAAATACGCAACAACGGAATTGCATGTGGATGTAAATATAGTTAACAACAATATTTTGGACGTTAAACGTTTCAAGATGTGGAAACCGGAATACGAAACGGCGGAATTTATACTCGAAAACGGCGAATATCGTTGCGGATGGTGTGTGGAAAAAATGTCGAAATCGTTGTACAATGTTGTCAATCCCGACGATATTGTTGTTACCTACGGCGCCGACACTCTCCGGCTGTATGAAATGTTTCTTGGTCCTTTGGAGCAGTCAAAACCGTGGGATACCAAGGGGATTGACGGCGTACACAGGTTCTTGCGCAAATTCTGGAGATTGTTCCACCACGGAGATACATTCTATATTTCCGACGAGGCTCCAACAGCGGCGGAACTGAAAATACTTCATAAAACAATAAAAAAAGTGCGTTCGGATATTGAATCTTTTTCGTTCAACACCTCCGTAAGCGCCTTTATGATATGCGTAAATGAACTCACCGATTTAAAATGTAACAAAAAAGCGATTCTTGAACCGCTGACAATTATTCTGTCTCCGTTTGCGCCTCATATTGCGGAAGAATTGTGGCATCTTGCGGGTAACGCTACAAGCATAGTCAAAGCCTCGTTTCCCGAATATGACGACAATTTACTGATCGAAAATTCGTTTGAATATCCGATTTCTTTCAACGGAAAAACCCGTTTCAAAATGGAATTTCCCTTAGATGCGGATCCGGAACTGATTAAGGAACGGGTAACGGCAGACCCCCAAACTCAAAAGTTTATGTCCGATAAACAACTGAAAAAAATAATTGTCGTCAAAGGTAAAATTATTAATATAGTACTCTCGAATTAGAAAGAGGGTTTTTCGTTTAAGGGTAATAAGGACTATAAAGTCTTTAAGGACTTTATAGTCCTTAAAGACCTTATAGGGTTTGATGGATTTAATTCATAATTCATAATTCATAATTCATAATTCCTCTGCCGGGTTCAGTTTTGCTACTTTCAGTATTTGGAAGATGATAGTGGCGACAATCAGCGTCAGAATCAGCAGATAAATGCCTGCAAACAGCGTTATGTCCAACGAAATGCGGAAGACGTATTTGCTTAGCCAGCGGTGTCCGTAGTAATATACAAACGGGGATGCGAGCAGGCAGGCTACCGTCCACAGAACAATATATGTTTTGCTGAACAGCCAGGCGATATCCTTCAGTGTGGCGCCGTTGATTTTGCGGATAGCTACTTCCTTGCGCCGTCGTTTGACGTTCATCATTATTGCGGAATAGATGCTCGTCATGCCGATAATCAGACTAAGACCGAGCGCTATTGTCGAAATTTTAATCTGTCGTTTTTC
>JAISRS010000304.1 GCA_031273485.1 Prevotellaceae bacterium | reverse complement strand
CCTAAAAACTCGATTTTTCAAGGCAGACAAGATTTTTAAACCGGAGTTTACTAATTGTAAATGAGGATTTAAAAATTGAAGTCGAACGCCGAAAAAGCAGTTTTTAGGAGTTCCCTAGATAGAATATAAAGTTAAAATAATGAATAATACACCATTTACAGTTATGTCGCCGGAAGAAGCGGCAAATTTCGTCAAAAACGACGATAACATAGGATTCAGCGGTTTCACCGCCGCCGGTTGTCCTAAAGTTGTTCCCGCAGCTATAGCCAAAAAAGCGGAAGAAGAACACTCAAAAGGTAATCCGTTTAAAATAGGAATGTTCACCGGAGCCTCCACCGGCGACAGTATCGACGGAACGCTGGCAAGAGCCGATGCAATCAAATTCAGAACCCCGTATCAGTCGAATAAAGACCTGCGACAGGCAATGAACAACGGCTCTACCGCCTATTTCGACCTGCATCTCTCGCATCTGGGACAAATGCTAAGATATGGATTCCTTGGAAAAATAAACTGCGCAATAATCGAAGCCTCCGATATTAACAGCGAAGGCGAAATCGTCCCCACATGCGGAGTGGGCATCGCTCCCACAATTTGCAAATATGCCGACAAAATCATCGTTGAACTCAACAGTCGGCATCCTAAGGAAATTAAAGGAATACACGACATTTACGTCCCTCTCGACCCGCCTTTGCGCAGAGAAATCCCCATATATAAAGTCAGCGACCGAATCGGCGCTCCGGCTATAAAAGTCGATCCGTCAAAAATCCTGTGCATTGTGCCTACCGACATCGAAAACGAAGGAGGAACATTCACACCCGTAGATGCTGTAACAGCCCGAATAGGCGATAATGTAGCCGATTTTTTAGTTCGGGAAATGAACCTCGGACATATCCCGAAATCCTTTTTGCCGGTTCAGTCGGGCGTAGGAAATATCGCCAACGCCGTGCTGGGGTCAATGGGAAGTAACACCGCAATACCCGAATTTGAGGTTTACACCGAAGTGATTCAGGACGCCGTGATAGAACTGATGAAACAGGGACGGGTGAAATTCGCCAGCGGATGCTCCTTCACGGTGAGCAATCCCACGATGGACGAAATTTACGGAAATCTGAATTTCTTCAGAGATAAAATATTATTGCGCTCACAGGAAATATCCAACAACCCCGAAATAATCCGCCGCCTCGGACTGATAACAATAAACACCGCTCTGGAAGCCGACATTTTCGGAAACATCAATTCCACGCATGTAGTCGGAACAAAAATGATGAACGGCATCGGAGGTTCGGGTGATTTTACAAGAAACGCCTATTTGTCGATATTTACAACGCCCTCCGTTGCAAAAGGCACAAAAATAAGCGCTTTCGTGCCAATGGTGTCGCATCACGACCACAGCGAACATTCGGTGTCGGTGCTGATCACCGAACAGGGCGTCGCCGACCTGAGAGGAAAATCCCCCGTTCAACGTGCACACGCGATAATCGAAAACTGCGTTCATCCCGATTATAAACAACTTCTGTGGGATTATCTCAAACTCGGAACAGGACATACGCCGCATAATCTCAAAGCCTGCTTCGCATTCCATAACGCCTTCAACGAAACCGGCGACATGCACAATGTGGACTGGAGCAAACTCCTTTAATAATTATGAATTATGAATTATGAATTATGTTTATAGTTCATAATTCGCTTCATAATTCACAGATAAAGAGTTCATAGTTTATAGTTTATAGTTAAAAATAATTCATAATTCACAGATAAAGAGTTCATCGTTTATAGTTCATAGTTAAAAATAATTCATAATTCATAATTCATAATTCATAATTAACAAACGTGATTTCAAGAATAGACAAATGGTTGTGGGCTGTAAGGATATTCAAAACAAGAGCCGACGCCGCCGAAGCATGTAAAAAAGGCAGGATTTTAGTCAATAATATGCCCGCAAAACCCTCGCGAGAAGTAAAAATCAATGATGTGATTATCGTTAAACGCTCGCCTGTAGATTACACCTATAAGGTCATGGGACTGATAGAAAACCGCCAACCTGCAAAAAATGTATATCTGTATGTCGAAAATATCACTCCGCAGGAAGACCTTGAACTGTTGAAACTGCAAAAAAGTACGCTGTTCGTCCAACGCGACAAAGGAACGGGACGACCCACAAAAAAAGAACGCAGAGATATAGATAAATTAGAAGGTAGAAGTTGGACGTCGGAAGAGTAGAAAATAGAAGTCGAAAGGAAGAAATTAAAAATTAGAAATTAGAAATTGCATAAAGTATATCTGCTTACGGGAAGTAATCTTGGCGATAAAAAATATTACCTCGATAAAGCAAAACGCTCTCTGGACAAAGGTATAGGAACCTTACTCGCCGAATCGTCAATATACGAATCCGAACCCTGGGGCTTTGTTGCTAAGGATACTTTCTTTAATCAAATTTTGCTGTACGAAACAGAACTCTCACCTCACAAAATATTGAAAATAATACAGAAAATCGAAACTCAAAACGGAAGGGTGCGCTTAAATACAGGCTATTCGTCCCGCAATTTGGATATTGATATACTTTTTTATGATAATCTTACAGTCAATTCTCCCGACCTGATAATCCCTCATCCAAAGTTGCATGAACGCAAATTTACCCTGCTGCCCCTCTCCGAACTCGCTCCCGATATGAAACATCCCATACTGAATATCACCGTAAAACAAATGCTCGCACAATGCAAAGACATAGGAACAGTCAGCGAATTACCACGAATTTTTTAATCCACGAATTTTTTTAATCCACGAATTACACGAATTACACGAATGTTAACTCTGTAGAATTTTTACGAATTAACACGAATTAATCCTTCGGATTTTGCGCATTACACGAATTTGTTTCTACGACGACAAAATCCTTTAATCCTTTAATCATGGTTCAGACATTTAATTCATAATTATTCTTACCTTTGCGCCCTTTAAACAGAGATATGTTTTATTAAAACGATTATATGATAAAGATTACAGATTTGCACGCCGGTATCGGGAGCAAAGAAATATTGAAAGGAATAAATCTTGAGATTAAGGCAGGCGAAGTTCACGCTATTATGGGACCAAACGGTTCGGGCAAAAGCACGCTGGCTTCGATAATCACCGGAAACAGTAAGTTCGACATAACTGGGGGCAGTATCGAATTTGAAGAAAACGACCTGCTCGAAATGTCGCCCGAAGACAGAGCCAATGCAGGGATTTTTCTCAGTTTTCAGTATCCGGTGGAAATCCCCGGCGTGGCGATGAGCAGCTTTATGAAAGCGGCTTTTAACGAAAAACGTAAATATAATAAACTCGCCCCCATAGATTCGGCGTCATTCCTGAAAATAATGAGAGAAAAAGCGGCATTAGTCGGCATGGATCTGTCGCTGCTGCATCGTCCGGTGAACGAAGGATTTTCGGGCGGAGAAAAAAAACGTAACGAAATATTCCAAATGGCGATGCTCGAACCGAAATTAGCAATTCTGGACGAAACCGACAGCGGCTTGGACATCGACGCTTTAAGAATCGTATCCGAAGGAGTCAATAAACTTAAATCGAAGGATAACGCACTGATTGTAATAACGCATTATCAGCGTCTGCTGGATTATATTGTCCCCGACTTTGTGCATGTGCTCTACGACGGCAGAATAGTGAAATCCGCCGGCAGGGAACTTGCCCCGGAACTTGAAGAAAAAGGATACGACTGGCTTAAACATTAAAAACATGATGAACAATATCCCCAACAGTATAAAATCTGTCTCTCCGAAACGTCTGCCGGAGTATATGACCGCTCAACAGCAAAAAGCGCTTGACAAATTAGAAAAATTCGACGCCGAAACGCCTGACATCCACATGGAACAGTACAGAGAGAAATACAGACATACTCCCGTTGAGAAATTTTTTACCGAAGACGATACTGTCGGCAAAACATCTCACGGTACGGAGAATGAACATCCGAATTTCTCCGAAATTGATGCGGTGAAAATCTTCATGATCAACGGCGTCTATGCAGGCAGGGATCAAATCGTATCGGACGACGGATATATTTACGGCTCTCTGGCAACGGCGGCGTTCGCAATGCCCGAAATTGTGCAAAAATACTATAACCAAATCTCCGACGAGTCCGATAAAATCGCCCTGACAAACACGGCATTTGCTCACAACGGCTTGTTCGTTACCATGGAATCGGGAACAATCCCCCGAAAACCGTTACTGATTATTGACATAACCGATACCGACATCACGGAACAGGAACGCAATCTGTTTGTTTTCGCAAAAGCCTGTATTGCAAATGTCATTATCTATACAACAAGTTCTACGGATGTCGCCACATTTACAAATAACCTGTCGGAGATAGCGGTTGAGCAGGATGCACAGGTTAATATTGTGCGGATTCACAACAGAGATTCCCTGTCGAGACATTTCGCCTCCGACTGCTGCAGGCAATACGCCGGCAGTTCGCTGGAGCTTACAAATATTATTGTTAACGGAGGTCTGGCGCGCCAGAATACGGAAGTGCATCTTTCCGAAAAACGCTGTAACAGCAATCTGTACGGATTAGTAACCGCCGCCGGCAGCCAGCATATCGACAATTACACTTTCATCGACCACGCAGCGCCCGAATGTCAAAGCAACGAACTCTATAAATATATTCTAAACGACAAGGCTCTGAATATCTTTAACGGTCGGATACTCGTCAGACCCGACGCGCAAAAAACTCTGGCTTTCCAGTCAAATAAAAATATACTTCTAAGCGCCGAAGCTAAAATACATACAAAACCGCAACTCGAAATTTATGCCGACGACGTTAAATGCTCGCACGGAACCACAACAGGTCAATTGAACGAAGAGGCTCTGTTCTACATGCAAGCGCGAGGAATAAACAAAAAAACTGCGGAAATAATGATTATGACAGGCTTCGCAAACGAAATTCTGAAGAAAATCAACAACCCTCAACTCGAAGATTACATCAGAACTGAAATCCTGAAAAAATTCTGAGCCTCAAAACAAATTGAGACTGTATGGAAAGCACGCCGATGAGGCAGATTTTAAGAATTTTCGCAGATAAATAAAATAAGCGCCATAATCAAAATAATAATCTGCGTGCCAAATTACTTTTAAAACAGCCCCAGTCAGAATCACCCCCTGACTGCGATTAGTGTCATTGACACTAATCGCAGTTGGCTACTGATTCTGATTAGTGTCAATGACACTAATTAGAGTTGGCTACTGATTCCGATTAGTGTCAATGACACTAATTAGAGTTGGCTACTGATTCCGATTAGTGTCAATGACACTAATCAGAGTTGGCTACTGATTCCGATTAGTGTCATTGACACTAATCAGAGTTGGCTACTGATTCCGATTAGTGTCATTGACACTAATCAGAGTTAGCTACTGATTCCGATTAGTGTCATTGACACTAATCAGAATTACGCCGCTCGCGCGGATTTGTAATTCGTGCCACAGCGTCAGTTTTCTGCTGTTCCACGCACGGATTGCAAATCCGCGCGAGCGGTGCGCTGTAGGGGTGTTGCACGCAACGCCCAATACCCTGCCAATGACGCTGCGCCTGACGGAGGGAGTTCTGAAATTTCCGTATCAGGATTGCGGCAGTGGATATAATTTGTGTCGAATATTCCAAAAACATAAGCTGAATTTGAAATCACATTCGGTTATAAACCGAAAAAGGAGAAGAATAACGCCGTAAAAAATAAATTTATAATCCTTTAAAATGTCCTGATTCATAAAAGCATAAGAACGTCGAAATTTCATGCGGGAATAAAATTCATCATAAAATTTCCTAATTTACAACATTTTTTATTACTTTTGCAACCTCATTTTGATAATACATTTAAAAAAAAATAGTGTTTGATAGATAATGTTTAATTAAAAAGAATGTTAGATGGAAAGTCCAAGGGTATTGTTTGTTTGTTCGGAGATTCATCCTTATTTGCCGGAAAGTCCTGTTGCGACCATTTGTCAGGCATTACCTTCTGCAATTCAGGAAAAAGGGTTTGAAATAAGAACTTTTATGCCACGATTCGGATGCGTAAACGAACGACGTAATCAGTTACATGAAGTAATCCGATTATCCGGATTAAATTTGATAATCAATGATTCCGACCATCCACTGATAATTAAGGTGGCATCCATATCTGCCGCCAGAATGCAGATATATTTTATTGATAATGACGATTATTTCCAGAGAAAAGCCTTGTATAGAAGCAATGATGACGAAAAATTATGGTTTCCGGATAACGACGAACGTTCGATTTTTTTTGTGAGAGGCGTACTCGAAACAGTACGCAAACTGCGTTGGTCGCCTGATATTGTGCATTGTCACGGATGGTTTTCATTTATTTTGGCGCTGTATCTGAGAAAATCGTTTAAAGACGACCCCTTATACATGGGGTCAAAAATCATACTGTCGCTGTACGACGAACCCGCTCCGGAAAGATTCGACGATGACTTTAGAAAAAAAGCATACAATGACGGAGTCCGAAGCAAAGATCTGGAACAAATGGCGGAACCTACGTTTGAAAATCTGATGAAAGTATGTATCAATTTCGCAGATGCGGTTATAGCCGGTTCGCCCAATGTGGACGAAAATATTATGAATTATGCAATCGAAAACAATAAACGTGTTCTGGAGTATCAATCACCTGAAAAATACGTTGATAAATATGCCGAATTTTACGAATCATTATTAACCAGAAGAAGAAGGAAAAATAAAAGACTTCAATAATAATTTTTTTACAAATGGAAGATGAACAAAATCCCCCGAAAAAAAGTTTGAAAGAGGATATCGTTGAAATGTTACAAAAAAAATCAGCCATAAAACAGCAGGTTTATGATAATACTTTCGAAATGTTTTCGTTACTTAAAGAAGTATTACACGAATTAATCAACGAAGTTAACGACGAGATTCTCAATGCAGACCGAAGAATAAAATTAGACTACAGAGATAGAGGAAAATTTGAGGCTGAAGCCAAAATCGCAGAAGACATCCTGATATTCAGTATGCATTCCAATATCTTTGAGTTCGACAGAGATCACATTATTTGGAAAACTTCGTATGTGCAAAAAGATAAATTCAATTCGTATTGTGGAATAATAAGCATATACAATTTCCTCGCCGATTCGTTCAAATACAATCGAATTAACGATTTAGGCTATCTGATAGGACGCATATTCATTAATCATGAAAAACATTTTTTTGTTGAAGGAAAACGACAGATGAACAGTATCAACAATTTTTCGTCCCAAATAATTAATGAGGCGGAAATTAGATCAATCATCGAAAAAGCAATACATTACGCCATAGATTTCGACCTGTTGGCGCCTCCCTACGATGCAGTAAAAATTGCAACCGTAGAACAGTTGAATACAAAAATCGAAAACGGTAAACTGCAAACAGGTAAACGTTTGGGCTTCCGTTTCGAATCAAATGATATATTATATTAAAAAATTATTATGGATTATAATACACAAAGAAAAAAATTAGTACTTCCCGAATACGGGCGCTCCATTCATAAAATGGTGGACTGGGTTCGCACAATTGAAAATCGTGACGAAAGAAACAAACAAATCCGTGCAGTTATTGCAGTTATGGGAAATATGAATCCCCATTTGCGGGATGTTAACGACTTTAAACACAAACTCTGGGATCACGTGCAAATGATGTCCGACTTTAAGATAGATATTGATTCTCCGTATCCTATCCCGACAAAAGAAAGTTTTAACACCCCGATACACAAAATTCCATACCCCTCCGACCCGATAAGAGTTAGACATTACGGAAGAAATGTGCAGTTGATGATCAACAGGATAGCGGAAACGGAAGACTCCGAATTAAAAAGAAAATCATTGCTGATGCTTGCCAATCACATGAAAAAATCGTACTTCACATGGAACAAAGAAACTGTGAATGACGATATTATCATCAGAGATGTCGAATACCTGTCGGGCGGAAGACTTAAACTGCCAAGCGATGTTAAATTGTCACAGGCTTATAACTTAAATACAAGCATAATAACCACTACGTCGAAAAGTAACAGCGGCAGCAGCAAATCTAAAACGGGCGGCAGCGGTAAAAAGAAAAAATAGTATTTAACAGAAAAAAAATAATACTTAAAAATGGCAACTTTCGAAATAACAGGAGAAATGTCTTTACACGGGGACATTATCCCGCAAGGTGCAAAGAATGAAGCATTACAAGTGTTGTGTGCAACGTTGCTTACTTGCGAAAAAGTTACTGTTTTCAATATCCCGTCGATTTTAGATGTTAACAGCATGATTGAACTGTTGGCGGATATGGGAGTTATCGTTGAAAAACACTCCGAAACCACATATTCTTTTCAGGCTCAATCGGTGGATTTTAAATATTTGCAGACTCCCGAATTTAGAAAAAAAGCTAAAGGACTAAGAGGGTCAATCATGATTGTGGGTCCGCTGTTAGCCCGCTTCGGAAAAGCTTTTGCTCCAAAACCGGGAGGCGACAAAATCGGACGCCGAAGACTTGATACTCACTTTACAGGATTTCAAAATCTCGGAGCTAATTTTGAATACGACCCCGATACTCATTTCTACAAAGTTGAAGCACAAAAATTAAAGGGAAACTACATGTTGCTTGATGAAGCCTCGGTAACAGGTACCGCCAATATAATCATGGCGGCGGTATTAGCCGAAGGCGTAACCACCATCTACAACGCTGCATGTGAACCTTATATACAACAATTGTGCAAAATGTTGGTGAGAATGGGAGCAAAAATACAGGGAATCGGCTCTAATCTTATTACAATCGAAGGAGTTAAACAACTTTCGGGTACGGAACACAAAATTTTGCCCGATATGATTGAAGTCGGAAGTTTTATAGGAATGGCGGCTATGACACAAAGTGAAATTACTATTAAAAATGTGTCAATCCACGACTTGGGAATCATCCCGGCTCAATTCGGACGATTGGGAATAGCTCTCGAAATCAAAGGCGACGATATTTATGTACCCGTGCAGGAATCCTACGAAATAGAAAGTTTTATCGATGGCTCGATAATGACCATCGCCGATGCGCCCTGGCCCGGTCTTACTCCTGATTTATTGAGTATTTTCCTCGTTGTGGCGACTCAGGCTAAAGGTAGCGTGCTGATTCATCAGAAAATGTTCGAAAGCCGGTTGTTTTTTGTTGATAAACTTATAGATATGGGCGCCCAGATTATCCTTTGCGACCCGCACAGAGCCACCGTAATAGGTCATGACAGAAAAATAAAACTGAGAGCTACAATGATGACCTCGCCCGATATCCGCGCAGGCGTTGCGCTGCTGATTGCGGCAATGTCGGCGCGCGGAACAAGCATTATCCATAATATCGACCAGATAGACAGGGGATATACCAGAATCGACGAACGTCTGAATGCCTTAGGCGCTCAAATTAAACGAATAGACTGAAACAATTAAATCCAAAAATATGAACAAAAATATCTTTTTTACTTTATGTCTGCTTTGCTTGTTTATATCTTGCAAAAAGAATCCCGTAACCGAATGGGTTACATCCACCCCCGAAAAATCGTGGGTACCACGGAATATTAACGAGGTTAAACTCGTAAACACCGACGCCTTTGACGCCGAAATTGACATCTCGAATCCTCAACAAACGATAGACGGTTTTGGAACCTGCTTCAATGAGTTGGGCTGGACGTCGTTAAGCGCTTTAAGCGATGCCGACAGGGAATCCGTTCTTAAAGAACTTTTTGAACCGGGAACAGGCGCTAATTTTACCGTTTGCCGGATGCCGGTGGGCGCAAATGATTTCTCAAGAAACTGGTATTCGTACAACGAAACCGAAGGCGATTTTGAAATGCGGAATTTCAGCATCTCCAACGACAGGGAAACGCTGATACCGTTCATCAAAAATGCTCAAAAATACAATCCCAACCTGAAACTGTGGGCTTCCCCCTGGTGTCCGCCCTCGTGGATGAAGTACAATAAACACTATGCTTGCCGACCGTCGAAGGTGAATGACCTCACGCCGGAACAGCGAGGCGCTGAAGGCACAAATATGTTTATTCAGGAAGATGCTTATTTTAAGGCATACGCACTGTATTTTGCCAAATTTATAGAGGCTTATAGAAATGAAAATATTCCTGTGTTTATGATAATGCCTCAAAATGAATTTAACTCCTGTCAGGTGTTTCCAAGTTGCACATGGACAGCTTCCGGACTGAATAAATTCATTGGAGAATATCTCGGACCTAAAATGAAGGAAATCGGCGTAGATGTGATGTTAGGCACCATAGAACGGGCTAACGCTCTGCTGGCTGATACGGTGTTGAAAGATGAAAAAAGCAGTAAATATATTAAAGGCGCAGGTTTTCAATGGTCCGGAAAAGGCGCTATAGAAACGGTACACAAAAATTATCCGTCGCTTAAAATCTATCAAACCGAACAGGAATGTGGAAACGGTAAAAACGACTGGGCATTATGCCTTTCTTCGTGGAAGTTGCTGAAACACTATCTCAATAACGGCGCAAATGTGTACGACTATTGGAACACTTCGCTCGAAGAAGGCGGTGTAAGTCGCTGGGGATGGCGTCAAAATTCCTTAGTAACAGTTAATAAGGATGCCAAGACATATAAATTCAATTACGAATATTATTTGTTGAAGCATGTCAGTCATTATGTTCTTGCCGGAGCGCAACGTCTTCCGTTATCGGGAACATTCACTAACATGTTAGCCTTCAAAAATGTGGATAACAG
>JAISRS010000295.1 GCA_031273485.1 Prevotellaceae bacterium | reverse complement strand
AACGCGCCGTGGTGAAAAACCCCGACAAGTGTACTGCCTGCGGCGACTGTATTCCGAAATGTAAATTCAACGCCCTTGAACTGGTGGAACGAATCCGGTAAAAAATCAGAAGGAGATGAATTGTTTGGAATGTACCCGCACAAACGAAAGCCGTCAGCCCTGTGACGACGTGCTTAGCCTGTTCTGCGCGTTGCGTGTTCCCCGTCGGGAACAGATTATATTATGGGAGATGGCCGTCAGAGAAACAGATTGTTCAAGTCTCAGAAATATCCTGTGTCTGTTGCAAACAATTGTCAGTTGAGCATTATGTCAGAAAAATATCGTATTTTTGTGCTCTAATTTAGAAACGATTATGCTTACGAATATCAAAATAGAAAATTTCAAAAAGTTGGAAAGTGTTTCGTTCTCGCTTTCTTCGTCTGTTGTTATTATCGGACCTAATAATTCAGGCAAATCCACTATTTTTCAAGCGCTATGCTTGTGGGAAATTGGAGTTCGCAATTTCATTGCTGCCACAGCCAAAGAGAAGAAAAAACTTAACAAAAATAATCGCGTTACCCTAAACCGCAAAGATTTATTAAACAGCCCAATAGAAGATGCTCGCTTTTTATGGACAGGCAAAAAAACAACAAGCGGAGTAAAAGGAAACAAGAATGTTATTCTTGCTATTGAAGTTGAAGGCGAAGACGAAGGCAAAAAATGGGTATGCAGAACGGAATTTTATTACTATAACACAGAATCTTTTTCTTGCGGAATAACAAAAGGATTAACCGAAATCACAAAATTATTTAATAAAGGAAAAGCCGTTCATTTCGGATTTTTGCCGGCGATGTCAGGTATTTCAACTACGGAAGACAAATTGACTCGCGGCGCTATTGAAAGAAGGTTGGGCGAAGGCAAAACAGCCGAAGTTTTGAGAAATATCTGTTACGAAATTTTGTATCCGGAAATACCTCGCAGCAAAGATTACAATCCCGAAGAAAGTTGGAACAAACTCAAAAAGATAATCAAAACAATGTTTGGGATTGATTTACAGAAACCTGAATATATCAAATCGTTGGGGGCTGTAAAATTTGAATTTATCGAAAATAGAATCACTTATGATATTTCGTCGGGAGGACGCGGTTTTCTGCAAACTTTGTTGCTTTTTGCTTATATGTTTGCAAATTCCAACACCATTTTATTGTTAGACGAACCTGATGCACACTTGGAAGTAATCAGACAAAGGGAAGCGTTTCAGAAAATCAATGAAATAGCGCAGGAAACAGGTAGTCAGATTATTATTGCCTCTCATTCGGAAGTCGTTTTAGACGAAGCCGCCGATGTGTCTAATGTAATCGCTCTCATTGAGAATCAAGCAATTCAATTAAATATTTCTACTAAATCTCAGTCAATTACTTACATTCGGAAAGCCCTGACCGAAATTGGTTGGGAAAAATACTATCTGGCAAAAGTCAAAGGACATATTCTTTATATGGAAGGTTCAACCGATTTGCAAATGTTGCTTTATTTTGCCAATAAATTGGGACACAAGGTTGAACCGCTTTTGCGAAATGCTAATGTACAATATACCTCCGACAATGTTCCCGGAACAGCAATTAATAATTTTGTTTCATTGCAGGAAATTTTTAATGAACTCAAAGGCTTGGCATTATTTGACAACATACCCCATTTGCAAGAAAATCCAAAACTGAAAATTATCTGTTGGCAAAAACGGGAACTGGAAAATTATTTTGCAAAACCTGATTTGTTAATCAGATACGCCAAATTATTGCGCGGAGAATATCCTCAATTCTCACAACAGCAATTGGAACAGGCAATGCAGCAGGCAATTTCCGATTACACCTTACCAGCCTATTTAAAAAATTTAGACGATGAATGGTGGAATACAGCAAAATTATCTGACGATTGGTTAGATAAAATCTTTCCTGCATTTTATAAGCAATTAGGAGTAAGCGTTGGCGTAAATTTCAAAAAAAATTATTATCAACTTATTTCGTTGTTGAACAAAAAAGATATTCCATCCGAAGTATCCGAAAAATTGGATGCTATCCATAACATCTTAATGTGATTTTTTGTCGAGGTTTACGGCGAAGAACTCGTATCAGATAAGCCCCGTTTCAGTTTTGCAACCGGTATTCCTTTGGCGTGTATCCGACCCTTTGTTTAAACAGGCGGGTAAAGTGCTGCGGATAGTTGAAGCCGAGTTCGTAGGCAATCTCGCTGATGGACTTGTTTGTGTCGAAGATTTTTTCTTTGGCGATGTCCACGATTTTGGTTTGTATGCAGTCCTGTGCCGATTTGCCCGTTTCTTTCTTGAGAAGGTCTCCTAAATAGTTGGCAGATAAATGAAGACGGTCCGCGCAATACGTTACAGACGGCAAGCCCGATTCCTGCGGGCTGTCCGACCGGAAATAATCGTTCAGTAAAGCCTCGAACTGTTCCAGAATGCCTTTGTGAACCGTATCGCGGGTGATGAACTGTCGGTCGTAAAAGCGGACACAGTAGTTGAGAAACAACTCGATGTTCGTTGCAATCAGCCGTTTGCTGTGTTTGTCCACCGCATGTTCCAGCTCGTATTCGATTTTCGAGAAACAGTCCATAAGAATCTGACGTTCCTTTTCCGATACATGCAACGCCTCGTTGGAGGCATACGAAAAAAAGGAGTACTCACGGATGGTGCGTCCCAACGGCGTACCGTGAATCAAATCGGGATGAAACACCAGCGCATAACCGCTTG
>JAISRS010000277.1 GCA_031273485.1 Prevotellaceae bacterium | reverse complement strand
AAATATTCCGTCAAAAGCCACATCAATTTCGGAGATAATTGATTTTAATGAATTATCTTAAAAACAAGTTCTTTCAATAATTCTTCATCAGAGATGCCTGCATTATCCCAGCCTTTGCTTTTCATGTCGTATTCTCTCAATAATTCTATCACCTGCACAACTTTGATTATATTGTATTTGGCGGATGCAGCTTCGTATTCTCTAAGAAAAAAGGGATCGACGCCGAGTATGGAAGCGATTTCTCTCGGTTGCACATTCCGGTTGTTACGTTTAATGGCGTGATATTTCAGCAGTTTCAGGAATTGTGAGGATATGGAGGCAATGGTCAGAATCATGGGGTTATTGTTCGGATTTTTACCGAAATAGTTTACAATCCTGTTTGCTTTGAGCACATTTTTGGTAAAAAGCGCATTACCAAGTTCAAAAGTATTGTATTCTTTGCTTATGCCTATATTTTTTTCGATATGTTCGGTTGTGACGGTTTTGTTATTTTCCGGCAGCAGGATAAATAATTTATCCAATTCATTGACAATTCTGCTTAAATCGGCGCCTATGTGTTCGGCTAAAACCGATGCGGCGGCGGGATTAATGCTTGCTCCTTTTTGTCGAAGATAGTTGGATATCCACTCGGCAATCTCATTGTCATACAGTTTGACTGTTTCGAGTATTACAGCTTTTTTTTCGAGTTCCTTATACAGTTTTGTGCGTTTATCCAAAGTTTTTCCTTTGCAGCATAAGACCAGAATGGTTGAAGAGAGTGGTTCTCTGCAATATCTCTCAAATACTTCGAGGTCGTCCGATTTGCCTTTTTGAGTGTCTTTAGCTATCAGGTTTTGCGCTTCTTTAACTATCACCACCTGATATTTAGCCATCATTGGAGGGCGTGCGGCGGCAAATATTATTGACCTTGCATCCGTATCTTTGCCGTATAAGATTAGCTGATTGAAGGCTTTTTCCGATTCGGCGAGGGCATTTTCCGATATATATCCCGATATTTTGTCGATATAAAACGGTTCTTCGCCCATAAGAAGGTAAACGGGATGATATATCTTATTTTTCAAATCGGATAATATTTGGTCGCATTTAGTTGCGACATCTCTGGAACGAATTTTTGCCATTTGATACCCTTTTTTAGTGGCTAAATAACCATTTCAGTAATCCTTCTTCTTTAAATGCCGAATCCCAGCTATTGTGGTTATCATTAGGATATTCCGTGTATAAGACCTCTGCGCCGGCGGTTTTCAACGCTTCATACATTTCCCGCGACCAACTCACAGGCACAACGCCGTCTTTAGCTCCGTGAAATATCCACAAAGCCGTGTGTTTTGCATATTTTTTGACTTTTGAAACATCTCCGCCTCCGCATATCGGAAATGCGGCTGCAAAAGTTTTGGGCATACGGTGCAATATTTCAAACGTTCCCATGCCACCCATCGACAAACCGCCTACATACACGTGTCTTTTGTCCGTTTGTTCCGATTTTAAAGCATTTTTGATTAAGGCGCAAAGGGCGTCCATGATTGCGGCAGGTTTTTTTTCCGTACCGATAATTTTCCCGTCCGAAAGTTTCAGACTCGACCACCAGTTTTCTTTGGGACATTGAGGCACAATTACTATGGCAGGGTATTCGGTTCTGCATCGAGCCAAAAACTTGGCGCCATGAACAAGTTGAGCTTCATTATCATCACCACGCTCACCCGCTCCGTGCAAAAAAACAAGAAGAGGATATTTTTTATCGGGATTATAATCTTCGGGATAAAGTATCCTGTAAGGTAAAGTTGTGGTTTTATGAACAAATACTTTCTTTTCGAATAAGTTCGTAACTTGAGCGTTCAACAAATTTGACGCTAAAAACAAATAAAGGACTAATAACTTTTTCATGTGTATAATATTTGAGAATTTATATAACAATAATTATTTTTTTCGATTTACTACACCCCACCATTTTCCGCTTTACGCTCCATCGCTAAAATGTTCAATTCCCGACGGTAAACTCCTGTTCACAGCTCTTCGCTATCCTTGAATTTCGGAGTTTTGGAAACGCTCTTAATTCCATACATAACTCATACTTACCCTGAACGTATTTGAAAAAGGAGTATTTATATTTGATGTAGCCAAAAGATATGAAGTGTCGAATTTTAACGATTTATAAACCAAACCTGCGCCCAGGGTGAAATATCTGTATCCTCGGCTGCTCCTGCTATGATGATAACCAGCCCTCAACATTGCCGCACGCATAAAAGAATATTCCAGACCTGTTGCCCAGACAAAGTCTCTTGAATTGCCGAACGATTTCCCAACTGCTTCAAGCACTGTTAAATTTCGATCATACGTCAGCGGGACAAGGGATTTGTTTATATCAAAAGATGTGGACAAGGCGTTTTTGGCGTCAAGATTAATATCCCACGTAACGCCCAAGCGCCAATTCATCGGAAGAAAAACTTCCTCATCTCCCGATAGTTTCACTTTTGTGCCGAGATTCGACAAACAGGTTCCAAACGCAAGATTTGTTGTTTTATTGAACGCCTCTACGGGCTTTGTATAAAAAAACGCTACATCTCCGGCAAATGCGGGAGATGGTCTTAAAACCCCGTTAACTCCTCCTGTTGATTCGATTTTGAATGTATTGGCATATCGCAGGGTTATTCCTCCCGAAAAATGATCGCCCAAACGATGTGAATATGAAACATCTATAGCATATTCTTCCGTAGAAACAGTGCCTTCATAATTTCCGGCATAATCGCGAAGATCCATTCCTCCGATAGATAAATATGTTGCGGAGAAACCTATTGCAGATTTGTTTTCTAACCGTACATAACCCGAAAGTAAGCCTATATTCATCCCCTTTTCGATTCTGTTCAGCCATGGCGTATATGATACGGAAGCGCCTTTGGATGAGGGCGCAAAGATATATTTTGAAGGATTCCACTTTTGTGACATAGCGTCGGCAGAGGTGGCTGCGCCAACATCGCCCATGCCCGCAGACCTTGCGTCGGAGGCAATATCCAAAATAAAAAGCGCCTGAGATCTGTATCTGCCATCCTGTGCAATACACGCAAATGTATTGATTAATAACAATATTACGATTAAGCACAAGGGATAAACATTCTTTTTCATTTGCATAACATCAGTTTAATGTACGGACATATCGGTTAAACGTTAAAACGATATAGATAATTATGGTTAACCGTAATTATTTTATTCAATTTTTCGGTTAACCATAAATTTATATATGATATTTTCTTAATTGTAAAAATATATAAGCAATCGCAAATATAATTTTCAATTGCTTAAACACTGTCTCCCCAATCAACTAAAATACGTCCGCAGTATTCGCATGGGATTAACCGTTTTCCCATTTTGATATCCACCTGACGTTGAGGCGGTATTTTGTTGAAACATCCTCCGCAGGCGTCACGCTTAACTTCCACTACAGCCAAACCGTTACGCGCATTTTTACGTAACCGTTGATATGCGTTCAGCAATCTGGGTTCGATAACCTCTTTGTATTCTTCTGCTTTAGCATCTAATACCTGTTCTTCTTTTTGGGTATTGGCAATAATTTTTTCGAGTTCTTGCTGTTTCACCGTCAGGTTCTTTTTTATATCCCCCAACTGCAAAATTGCGTTATCTTTCGATTCTTTTTTCTCCTCGATTTCTCTTTCCGCCTCTCTGATTTTCTTTCTGGATAATTCCATTTCCAAACCCTGATATTCGATTTCTTTTGCAAGGGATTCAAATTCTCTGTTATTCCTGACATTTTTTTGTTGTTCCTCGTATTTACTAATCAAGGCTTCGGAATTTTTGATTTCCAATTTTTTCTTGGTAATATCCGATTCTGTTTTTTTAATATCCGCGTCTATGTTCGATACTCTTGTTTCCAACCCAACAATTTCATCTTCCAGGGCTTTGACTTCATTTGGAAGTTCTCCTCTAAGAATTTTTATTTCGTCAATTGCCGAATCTATTAACTGTAGTTCGTACAACAGATGCAATTTCCGTTCAACGGGATCATTAACCGTTGCCTGCGGTTTTGTTTTTAAAATTTGCTGTAAAAGAACAATTTTTCCTTCTTTATTTTCGTCTTCCACACTGAAAAGACTTTTTTTCGTTTCTGTTTTTTTTGCCATTTTATTCTGTAAATAAATGATTTATCTTTAATAATATTGCACGGGATTTGAAATCCGGTGCGACAAATAAGCCGCAAAGTTAGGGAATTTTTTATTAATTACACCATAAAATATTTCCGCAGCAAAATATTCACTTTCAAAATGTCCTATATCAGCCAGAATAATTTTGTTTTGATTGTCCGAAAACTGGTGATATTTACAGTCGCCGGTGACAAAAATATCGGCTTTTGCCTCTATTGCGCTGTTTATGTAAGCCGACCCGGAGCCGCCGCACACGGCAACCGTCTCAATTTTTTTAAACAGATTATTGTGCCGGATTATTTTTACGGACAGATTTTTTTTGATTTTCGACAAAAAATCGTTTGCTTCCGTTGGTTCCGGCAGTGTCCCAATTGCTCCGACGCCAACATTATCAAGGCTGTTTTCAAGCTGATAGACATCGTATGCAGGTTCTTCGTAAGGATGATTTGTTTTCAGCGCCGCAACGATTTTGTTCACATTTTCCTTTTTTGCAACGGTTTCTATCCTTATTTCGGGTTCGGTGTGAAATATTCCTTTTTTGCCTGCGAAAGGATTTGTATTGTCGCCGCCTCTGAATGTTCCTGCGCCCGACAGATTATAACTGCAAGAATCATAGTTGCCTATACATCCCGCACCTGCGTCGAACATTGCTCTGCGGACTTTTTCCGAATAGGCTTCCGGCACGAAAGTCACGATTTTAAAAAGGCGTTTTTCTGTTTTCAACAGGATTCTTATATTCTCAAGTCCCAGTTTTTCGGCTAAAACGGTATTTATTCCGCCCCACACGCTGTCGAGGTTTGTATGTGAGGAATATATCGCAATATTATTTTGTATTGCTTTCACCACAATTCGTTCCGTACAATTTGTTCCGTTTATCTTTTTCAGTCCGCTAAATATCGGCGGATGATGAGAAATGATAAGGTTCGATTTTTTTTCTATTGCTTCATCAACAATGGTTTCGGTTACATCAAAACACAAAAGCGCCGATGTTGCCTGCATTGCGGGATTACCGATAATTAAACCTGCATTATCGTAATTTTCCTGATAATTGAGCGGAGCGTGTTTTTCTAATTCCGCGATAATATCTCCAACTGTAATGTTCATTGTATCAAATCTTTTATTTCCAACAACAGGGATTTAATATTTTCCAGTCGATTAACAATCTCTGCATTTTTCATTTCGCCTTCCCTGTTGTCGATTATTCTTTTTTTTGCGCCGTCTAAAGTCATTCCCTGTTCATTAACAAGATGATAAATTATTTTAAATGTTTCCAGATCATCCACAGTAAACAGTCTGTCGCCTTTTTTATTTCTTTGTGGATTTATTATTCCGTCAAATTCATCTGCCCAGAATCTTATTTTCGAAACCTTTACCGTAAACATCTCGGCAACTTCGCCGATGTTATAGTACATTTTTTCTATTTTAGGCTCTTTATATGGCATTTACAATATATCAAAATTAATTTAAAGATTTTGCAAAGGTACATTTTTTTTGTTTACATAAATAATATTGAAAAATTTAAAGAATACTTTCCAAATTGTCGATAAACAAAGTGAAGCTCCCGTTTCAACAAATGGACGCATTATGAAAGTTTACCGGAGTTTCCCTGAAATCCAATCAGGGGTAATTTAAGGGGCGCTTACTCTCTATAAGGTTTTCCCCCATAGGGGAAAAGTCTTCCCCCATAGGGGAAAAGTCTTCCCCCATAGGGGAGATGTTTTCCCCCATAGGGGAGATGTTTTCCCCCATAGGGGAAAAGTCTTCCCCCATAGGGGAAATGTCTTCCCCCATAGGGGAAAAGTCTTCCCCCATAGGGGAAAAGTCTTCCCCCATAGGGGAAATGTCTTCCCCCATAGGGGAGATGTTTTCCCCCGTGGAGAAAATCTTTTCCCCCGTGGAGAAAATCTTTTTCTCCGTGGAGAAAGACATTTTCTCTGTGGAGAAAATCTTTTTCTCCGTGGAGAAAGACATTTTCTCTGTGGAGAAAGACATTTTCTCTGTGGAGAAAATCTTTTCCCCCGTGGAGAAAATCTTTTCCCCCGTGGAGAAAGACATTTTCTCTGTGGAGAAAATCTTTTTCTCTATGGAGGAAATGTCTTCCCCTGTTTCATCCTGTTTTCATTTTTTCTACATTCATTTGCCGGTTAGTTGAAATTCGATGATTTTAGTTTACCGCTACAAAAAACGGCTAAATCTTTTTTGAAGCGCTATGGTAGGAGGTGACGACTATGTTCCCTTTGTTTGGCATAGCGACAGCCCGAAGGGCTTAATTTTCATAACCGCAGGTCTTCGACCTGCGGTTATGAAAATTAAGCCCTTCGGGCTGCTTGGCGACCTTTTCGTCGGGCTTCGCGTCTTGGATTCGGCTTACGCCGAAGCATTGACGCTACGCCGAACGGGAGGGTACTTGGTACGGACTTGGTATGGACTTGGTATGGACCCCGTTCGGCGTAGCGTCCCGCTACGCCGTAGCTAAAAGCGAAGCTCCCGCTTCGCAACATAGTATAAGTGCAAGCCGGAAGCCTGCTTTTAGCCCCATAGTAGCGAGACGCTACGCCGAACGAGGGGACTTGGCGGATAGAGAGTAGTTACACTTGTCCGTAGGTTGCGCTTCGCTCCACCTACGGTTAATAAAGTGTCGTCCCTGCGGGACTTGGCGGAGGTGTCGGGTACTCTGTCCGTAGGTGAAGCGAAGCGTAACCCGCGGTTAATAAAGTGTTGTCCCTGCGGGACTTGGCGGAGGTGTCGGGTACTCTGTCCGCAGGTGAAGCGAAGCGTAACCTACGGTTAATAAAGTGTCGTCCCGTCACCGTCACCCGTTGCCGACCGTCACCGTTACCCAATTCCGGACATACAGATTGCAATTTCCGACATACAGATTGCAATTCCGGACATACAGATTGCTATTCCGGACATACAGATTGTAATTCCGGACATACAGATTGCTATTCCGGACATACAGATTGCTATTCCGGACATACAGATTGCAATTCCGGACATACAAATTGCAATTCCGGACATACAGATTGCAATTCCGGACATACAGATTGCAATTCCGGACATACAGATTGTAATTCCGGACATACAAATTGTAATTCCGGACATACAGATTGCAATTCCGAACATGTTAATTGCTATTCTTTTGGGAGAGTGGAATATATGTCAGCCTCTGTTTGTGCGAAGGCGCCCCCGTTCGGCGTAGCGTCCCGCTACGCCGCAGCTAAAAGCGAAGCTCCCGCTTCGCAACAAAGCGACTGATATCAATCCTTTAATCCTTTAATCAAGGTTCAGACAATATCGTAGCGACAGCCCGAAGGGCTTGATTTTCATAACCGCAGGTCAACGACCTGCGGAAACGCCCTCTCACACCACTGCCTGAAAGGCAGGACTAATTATTATTATTTCAATTTACATGTCAGTCCTGCCTTTCAGGCAGAAAACATACGGGTACTTTTCCACAGGTCGATGACCTGCGGTTATGAAAATCAAGCCCTTCGGGCTGCTTAACGACCTTTTCGTTCGGCTACGCCGAACAAAGAGAACATAGTCGTCATCTCCCTCCATAGCGCCTCAAAAAAAGATTTAGCCGGAAAAACATTGTCTTGCATATCAAAAAATACGGAGTAACTTTGCCGCGGATAAAATTAAGGAGTCTTGATCGGAAATAATTAAAAATAATGCTAAAAGACAGAGAAATACCGCAAGGACGGACAAAAGAGGAAATTC
>JAISRS010000139.1 GCA_031273485.1 Prevotellaceae bacterium | reverse complement strand
TCCGTATTGCGCACCATGATTGACACGGGCAACGTGGCTTCGTTCATACTCTGGGGCCCGCCCGGCGTGGGAAAAACAACGCTGGCGCGTATTATTGCCAATACGTTAAACCGGCAATTTTTCAGCCTTTCGGCAATCAATTCGGGCGTGAAAGATGTGCGCGAAGTCATTGACAAAGCCAAAAGCCAACGTTTTTTCAGCAGCCCCCCTCCTATTTTATTTATTGACGAAATCCACCGGTTCAGCAAAGCGCAACAGGATTCGCTGTTGGGCGCTGTGGAGAACGGAACGATTGTGCTGATTGGTGCAACTACCGAAAACCCCTCTTTCGAGGTCATTTCGCCGTTGCTTTCGCGTTCGCAAGTATTTGTATTGAAATCGCTTGACAAGGAAGATTTGGAAAATCTTTTACGGCGTACCATCACGCAAGACAGCTATTTGAAAACGCGCACGTTCGACATTCAGGAAACCGAAGCGTTGTTCCGCTTTTCCGGCGGCGACGCCCGCAAATTGCTGAATATTATCGAACTGATTGTCGGAACCTATCCGGAAAACGAACCGGTTGTCGTCAATAATTCCATTGTGGCGCAACGCTTGCAGGAAAATATAGCGCTCTACGATAAAAACGGCGAACAGCACTACGATATTATTTCGGCATTCATCAAAAGCATGCGCGGCAGCGACCCCAATGCCGCCGTCTATTGGCTGGCTCGCATGATTGCCGGCGGCGAAGACCCCCTATTCATTGCCCGGCGGATGCTCATTCTCGCTTCGGAAGATATTGGTATTGCGAACCCTAACGCCCTGCTGCTGGCAAATGCCTGCTTTGAAGCGGTGGATAAAATAGGAATGCCCGAAGCACGTATAATCCTTTCGGAAACAGCGGTTTATTTGGCTACTTCGCCTAAGAGCAACAGCACGTACATGGCTATTGAAACGGCGGCGGCATTAGTCGGCGAAACCGGCGATTTACCGGTGCCGCTCCCCCTGCGCAACGCCCCTACCAAGCTGATGAAAGAGTTGGGGTACCACAAAAACTATAAATATGCGCATGATTTCGAGAATAATTTTGTGGACATTGAATACCTGCCCGAAAAAATTTCGGGAACACGGCTGTTTGAGCCGTCCAATAACCCGAAAGAAAATGGTTTGAGGGAATTATTGCAGAAACTTTGGAAAAAATACGGTTACTAACTTAATTGAAAATTGAAAATGGAGAATTGAAAATTAACTGCTTATGAAAGAGAATATTGTCAAAATAAAATCGTTCAATTTTGCTTTACGGATAATAAATTTATATAAATTTTTGTGTACGGACAAGAAAGAATTTGTTTTATCAAAACAAGTGTTGCGCAGTGGAACAGCTATTGGGGCTTTAGTCTATGAGAGTGAACATGCCCAATCTTCCGCAGATTTCATAAGTAAAATGAATATTGCCTTGAAAGAAGCGAATGAAACTGTTTATTGGCTGTCGTTATTATACCAAAGCGATTATCTTTCAAAAGAATCCTATCTCTCCATATCCGAAGACAGCGAAGAGTTAGTCCGATTGTTGGCGAGTATTGTGAAAACTTCAAAAACGAAACTTAAAATATAACCCCATGCATTCTCAATTTTCAATTTTCAATTTTCAATTACCTAATCTTAAATATACCGATAGTGGTAATTTTTTGCTGCTTGCCGGCCCGTGCGTAGTGGAAAACGAACAAATGTGCATGGACATTGCCGGAAAAATTGTAGCTATTACCGATAAGTTGCAGATACCCTATGTATTCAAAGCATCGTACCGCAAGGCCAACCGTTCCCGCAACACTTCGTTCACGGGCATCGGTGATGAAGCGGCATTGAAAATCCTGCAAAAAGTACGGGCAACCTACCATGTGCCGGTTGTTACCGATATCCACACGCCCCCTGAAGCGGTATTAGCTGCCGGTTATGAGGTAGATGTCTTGCAAATTCCTGCGTTCCTGTGCCGCCAAACCGATTTGCTGGCAGCGGCGGCGGAAACAGGTAAAATAGTGAATATCAAAAAAGGGCAATTCCTGTCGCCGGAAGCCATGTGCTTTGCTGTGGAAAAAGTACAGGAAGTGGCCGGCCGGAACGATACGGTGTTGCTTACCGAGCGCGGCACCCAATTCGGCTACCACGACCTGATTGTGGATTTTCGCGGCATTCCCGAAATGCAAAAACTAAATGTACCTGTTATTTTGGATGTTACCCACTCGTTGCAACAGCCCAACCAGGCAAGCGGCGTAACGGGCGGCCGGCCTGAAATGATTGAAACCATTGCCCGCGCAGGTATTGCCGTCGGGGCGGACGGGCTGTTTATCGAGACCCACCCCTCCCCTACCCTCGCCCTTTCGGACGGCGCTAATATGCTGTCATTGGATTTATTGGAAGGATTATTGACACGGTTGGTGGAGATACGGAAAACGGTTGGGCGGATGGGAAAAGTGGTAAATCTAATCAACAAAAATAATTGAAAATACAAGGAAATATGAAAACAATTGAAAAGATTTCGGAGAATAAAAATTACACGGCAGTCAATATCGGCAGCTTGGATAGATTACCGGAATATGCTGTTGTTCATCCTAAAAACGGACAGGAGATTAAAGGAAAGGTATTTGTGAAAGAGGCAACCGGGGCGACGGGAACGGAGGTCTCCTTTTCGATGTTGCCGCCCCAAACGGCGCTGTCCTATTTCCATATCCACCGTAAGGATGAAGAAACGTATATCATTTTGAAAGGTTCGGGATATTTTCAGGTCGATGAGGACTGTTTCCCGATAACCGAAGGCAGCGTTGTGCGGGTCGCGCCTCAGGGGAAACGGGGCATGTGTAATTCGTCGGACGAACCGATGATATATGTGTGCATTCAGTCCAAAGAACATTCGTTGGAAGAGTATTGGACGGATGACGGAGAAAGAATTACTTGCGAACCCAAATGGGAATGAGGCATAAAAGAAAACAAATGTAGAACAAGTTTTAAGCTGTATGAATAAAGGGAAAATCATTATTTATCAGACGCCGGACGGCACAACCAATCTGGATGTAAGATTGGAAGAGGAAACGGTATGGATTAACCGCCAACAAATGGCGCAACTGTTTGACCGCGATATTAAAACAGTAGGTAAACACATTAACAATGCGCTAAAGGAAGAATTGGCCAATATTTCAGTTGTCGCAAATTTTGCGACAACTGCGGCAGATGATAAAATCTATCAGGTAGCCTACTATAATCTTGACATGGTTCTTTCTGTGGGTTATCGCGTGAAGTCAAACAGGGGTATTCAATTCCGTCAATGGGCAAATAAGGTTTTGAAGGATTACCTCATAAAAGGGTATGCCGTTAATCAACAGGCGAAAGCCGAACAGTTGGAAGATTTAAAAAACACCGTCAAACTGCTCTCCAACGTGATTCGCACGCAGAGCCTGACTGCCGGCGAAGCAACCGGATTATTGCAGGTGATTACGGATTATACGTATGCGCTGGATACATTAGACAGGTATGATTATCAGTCGCTCGGAATTGATAATACTACACAGGAAGAACCGTTCAGGGCAACCTACGAAAACGCGATGCAAGCCATTGAAACGCTTCGGAAAAAGTTCGGCAGCGGCGGGCTTTTTGCCAACGAAAAGGACGAATCGTTCAAAAGTTCCGTCAATACTATTTACCAGACTTTCGACGGGAACGATTTGTATCCGAGTATCGAAGAAAAGGCGGCGATGTTACTCTACTTGGTGGTAAAAAATCATTCGTTCAGTGATGGCAACAAGCGCATTGCGGCATTTTTGTTCCTGTGGTTTCTTGAGAACAACGGTATTCTGCATAAAAAAGACGGTTCGAGGTTAGTGGAAAACAACACACTGGTGGCGCTTACGCTGATGATTGCCGAAAGCCGCACGGAAGAAAAAGATATAATGGTGAAGGTGGTGGTAAATCTAATCAACAAAAATAATTGAAAGCATGAACAATGAATGTACCTAAATATTATAAAACTAAATGTCATGAGTAATTTAATCGCAAAAGAATACCATAGTTTTGAAGGGATAAAACACGTGGACGAACAGGGCAACGAATTTTGGTTTGCCCGGGAATTGGCGCCGATACTGGAATATGTTCAATGGCGAAATTTTTCAAAAGTAATCGACCGTGCAATGCTTGCCTGCAAAAACAGCGGATTCAGTATTGCCGACCATTTTCCTGAGATCAGTAAATTGGTCGAGATGCCGTCAAAGCCAAAAAAAGACGGAGAATTAGGTTTTGCTGACCTCAGCAAAACCAAAAAAGTTATTGATTATAAGCTATCTCGCTATGCCTG
>JAISRS010000126.1 GCA_031273485.1 Prevotellaceae bacterium | reverse complement strand
TTGTTATTTTGCGAAGCATAGAAAAATAGAATGTCCCCTGCTTTTAAACTTTTTCTTTTGGAATTGGAAATATATGCTTTTATTATGGTGTTACCTTCAATCTCTCTGGTGCTGCTTTCTGTTGCGTCAAATAACGTAGGTTCTCTAAATTTTCCATCTTTAAACAGGGTAGAATAATATTTAGGCCGTATCGGTATCACATATTTCGTAATAGAATTATCATCAAAATAGAATGGGTGAATAGATGCCTTGTTTTGTCTTTCGGTTATTTTGGTTTTATCCAAACATTTTATCATTCTGATTTCTTCAAGCCCTTGTTTATTGGTAAATGTTTGCTCGTAAAACCCAAATTGAACTAAAAGAGTTTTTAATTGTGTCTGTTGCTCGTAAATAGTCAAGTACAAAAAGTTAACTTTTTGATTTAAGCAATACTCAAACATTTTATTGAGAAACAGTTCTCCTAATTTTATTCCAAAAGCAGTATCGGCTACCTTCAATGTACATATTTTCAAGCCCCTCTCATAAATGTCAGGTATCTTATGCTGTTCTACTGTTTCTATATTGTATATCAGAAGTGCTTGTATCTCATTCTCCACCATTAAAGAATAGCAACGTCTATCTTCATGTACACATTTATTCAACCAATTATTAAAACTATCTTTCCCATAATCATTTCGCAAACTGTCGAAAAAAGACGAACTGAATTTATCTTGGATTTCCCTGATACTGTGAGATTGAAGAATTGGGTGTTGCGGAATAGTTATTTCAAATTGTTCTTTTAGTAGCAATAATGCAGAAGATATGGTTAAAACCTTGTCGGCTAAATTTATCTTCTTTGCTTTTGTATGAATACCTTTATCTTCTGTTACCAAGTAATCGACATAACCTTTGGATAGTTGCAATAACAGGGCATTATCTATTCTGTCATTGATTCTGTTCGCACCTAATTCATTATTAAAATCTTCCGTAAGTTTTGCAAAATTGGTCAGTTGTTCGTACTTCTGCAACTTGGACTGTATAATCTTTTTGCGTTCTGTATTTGAATCTCGGCTAATATCATTTGGAAGGGCTTCGGGGTGATACAGTATTTTACAATGGTTAGACACAGCCAACTGATAAAAACCAGCAAAGTTTTTATCAATAATCCTATTATCTTCAAGTTGGATTAGAATGTTTGTGTCTATGAGTATTTGCATATATCCATTGTGTCTTTCAAAACTCCCCTATCCCTTTCCTCGAAAAAGGATAACCCTTTTGACCAAACAGGTTATCTTTTTGGAGTAAAAGGGTTACTGCTTTTCAAACTTCAGGTTATTCAGCATCTCCTTAATGTCGATACCGGGACGAAAAGTTACCTTTTTCGTCTTAATCATTGAGACATTGAATTTTGCCTCCGTTTCGGCTCCTTCGCTGCCAATGCTCACCTGAAACGCGCCAAAATCGCCCAGATGGACAATTTTACATTCGGACAGGTGTTCGGTAAGCACTTCAGTGAACGCTACCAATACCGCCTGCGTGTCGGCAGGACTGACGGTGCTGCGTTGCGCAATTTCCTTACCCAATGCGCGTAATGTAGTATCGCCTATGCTTTTAGCGTTGGCGTACCATTTCTTTGGTTGCTGGGGTTGAAGCAGATTCCCCTTTTCGCTTACAGTGTATTTTACAGCCATGACTTTAAATTTTTATCATTAAATATTCTTAATGAAAATATCACAAAGATACAAGCTGAATCAATATCCAACGCAGCCGCCAATTTTCGTAATGGCAGCCCCTGTTCCTCTCGCAACTTTTTTGTTCGTTCTACAAATTTCATAATCTTTCAATATCTATATGTCTTGACATTTTTGGCAAATGTACTGCTTTTTTCTGAATTAGCAATCAAAAGCAAAAAAGAAATTATCTACAATAAAAAAGGACAGCCACGGAATCATTTTTTTATTAGGGTGTTTGTTGTATTTAGGTTTACAACGCAGAAAAAATTTTCATCCCAAAAATCATCTTTAATTGCACCGTCAATTTGCTCACTTGTTATCCTGAAAGATTCTTCAACAGGAATACCACTAACTCGCATTGAGAAACATTTCCCCTATTTTTGATAATTCACTATCGCATTTGATTGTTTTCGCTTCGGTTGCTCTGCGTTTTATACGTTGCTCCCCAATTATTTGTTTTAGTTTTAAAGCACAAGTTTCAGCAATATCAATTTTATGTCCTTCTGCCAAAGGAACAAAATTTGAGTGTTCAATCATTACTCGCATAAAATTTCGTGAAATTTCTAAGCGTTTATTGTATTCATAAGTTCTAAGTTCAGCATACAAGGAATCCATTAGTTCCCGTTTTGTCAACTTCCTTCCTTCCTTTATACTAAAAAGCCTATCGCATACGTTCTTTTCTGCGCCTGAACGTAACCATGCCTTTCTCAAATCCTCCTTGTTCCAATAGAGATTCGATACTCCCCTTTTTATTTGAACTTCAATTTCTTCCGTAAATACATCAATCATTTCCTTTTTGATTTTAAAACAACAAAGATACGAATAAAAAGGATTATATAGATAACGTGAACATAAAATACTCAAAACATTCGGTAAAGTTTGTAGTCAAGAGTACTTTCACAATGGTGGAGATAACCGTGCCAGAGGCATGTACCAGCTCCGCAACCTTCGCTATTTCACCAAATGCACCCAAAATTTTGTGTGTATGATGGAAAGGTGAAGACTTTTTTGCAAAATCCGCAGGGATAGACCTTTACCCATGCATAGCATGTTGTTACACGCAGGTCGGGCTATGGATAATTGACTGGTTTAAACTTGGCTATAACAGGGCGGTTTAATCCAGACGATTGTGTAATCCATTGGTTTGTTTTTCTTTTCGAGGTGTTTCCGAAGGGCATGATTTACGAAATCCCTGAAAATTTTTGTTTCCAATGTGCCTATCCGGTAACTCAAAAAAAATAAGACCTCCATATTGTAATAGACTCCCTGTTTTTCAATTCCCTTTTCCGTGTAACGGTAGGTATGGGTTACTTCATTTTCCCACAAGAGTTTGCTTTTAAAGATGCTTCGCAGATTCATCTCTACTTTTTGATTGTAACAACCGAAGAGCCTTGCGATCTCCCATTTTGTAAGCCACAGGGTATTATTTACCAGCCGGGCTTCTACCGAGGGTGTTTTTCCTTCTTGCATGTTGATTTTAATATATCCTTTTTCCATATTCATTATTTTACAAATTTAGATTACCGATTTCATTTATTCGTTTATAGCCCCATTTCCCACATGGGTGAAATTGTCGCTTTGATCTGTCAGATTATCAAGAAAATAATCCATTAGTGTTACATAAAAATCGCGGAAAGTTTTAGGTTTATTTTCCTTACTTTCCACATCCGACATAAAAGCCTGTTTTTCCATGTTCGACAGTTTATTCCACACTTTTGTTGTCAAATTTTCCCAAATAACATCTGCCGCTCTGCCTGAGGGGATTTTTAATGTTTCGATAACACTTTCCAGGCTTGCCATATGCTGACTTGAGAATTCTAACTTCATGTCAAGTTTTTTCATTTTCCCTGCGAGTTCAGCCATGTCATTGCTGATTTTACTGTTGAGAATACGTGCGTATATTTGTGTTGTTCTAAGATTGGTATGCCCTAACATTTTTGATACGGTTTCGATCGGAACGCCTTTCGAAAGTGTTATTGTTGTGGCGAAAGTGTGTCTTGCGAGGTGCGGAGTTACTTTCTTTGCGATACCACAGAGGGCTGCAATTTTTTTGAGTTCTTTATTATAGGTACTTATGCCGGGGACGGGGAGAACACG
>JAISRS010000097.1 GCA_031273485.1 Prevotellaceae bacterium | reverse complement strand
CCCTACCATTACTTTTTTTCCTGTTATCTGACAAATCCTTGACATAATGTTCTTTTTAATATTTTTATTTTCAAATCTATTCCCAAAATAGGTAATTCAAAATTCGGCGCAAATGTCGGGTTTTTTTTTCTTATTTTCAAATTTATTTCAATTATTTTTCAAATTTATTTCTCAATTTTGGTATTAATCCCTGTATTTCAACTGCATAAAATTATTTTAATTCTATGCGGATTTTGTACGGATAAATCCTAAAATCACCGATAAAAATTACTCAAACTGTGTTTTTTTTTCAAATTTCGGATATTGTTTTGTCAAATTCATCAATAATATCCCGTATATCTTCAAGTCCTGCCGATATACGTATCAATCCCTTTGAAATATTGGCTTTTTTCAGTTCTTCGCTGTTCAGCGAATGGTGTGAAGTTTTAGCCGGATAGGAGGTAGATGTAGATACTCCTGCAAGACTTGGTACAAATTTGATGGTCTTTAATTTACGTAATAATTCATAAGCATGTCGTTCTTCCTTCCGACTTCATCGTTCAGGACATTCGTAATTCGTAATTTCTAATTTCTAATTCATTTCACCCTGCCCAGCCTTCGCGGTCTAAGTTTCGGTAATTTATGGCTTCGGCGAGGTGTTTTGATAGAATATGTTCCGAATTGGCGAGGTCGGCGATTGTGCGTGACACTTTCAGGATTCTGTCGTATGCACGTGCCGACAGTCCAAGACGTTCCATTGCCATTTTTATGAGATTTGAACCTGCCGTATCCAATTCGCAGTATTTTCTTATCAGTTTACTTTCCATCATCGCATTACAATAGATGCCCTTGTGTTCTTCGAAGCGTTTCCGCTGAATTTCGCGTGCGGCGATTACCCTTTCACGGATAGTTGAACTGTTTTCGGAAACGGATTTCTCCGAAAGTTTTTCAAAAGGCACGGGTATTACTTCTATATGTATATCTATGCGGTCTAACAGGGGTCCCGATATGCGGGACAAATATTTCTTTACGGCTCCCGGAGGACAGACGCATTTTTTTTCGGGGTGATTGTAATAGCCGCAAGGACAGGGATTCATGGAGGCGGCAAGCATAAAATTCGCGGGATATTCCACTGTGAATTTTGCTCTGGAGATAACGATTTTCCGTTCTTCCAGCGGTTGCCTCATCACTTCCAATACGCTGCGACGAAATTCGGGCAATTCGTCTAAAAACAAAACCCCGTTGTTGGCAAGCGAAATTTCTCCGGGTTGAGGGAAAGTTCCTCCGCCTACGAGCGCTATATCCGAAATTGTGTGATGCGGCGCCCGGAAAGGACGTTGGGAGATTAAGCCCGAATTATGTTCGATTTTTCCGGCAACGGAATGGATTTTGGTTGTTTCCAGCGCTTCGTGCAGGGTCAGCGGGGGGATGATGGATGCAAGACGTTTTGCGAGCATGGTTTTTCCGGCTCCCGGAGGTCCTATCATTATTATGTTATGACCTCCGGCGGCGGCGATTTCCATTGCGCGCTTAACGTTTTCCTGACCTTTGACGTCCGAAAAATCGGCGTCGCATAAGGCAATATTTTTGTAAAATTCCTCCCTCGTATTAACCACCACCCGGTTGAGAGCGCTGTTATCATTAAAAAAACGCATTACTTCCTTGAGATTCTTTACGCCATACACATCTAATTTATCGACTACGGCGGCTTCTTTCGAGTTTTCTTCCGGGAGGATAAAACCCTTGAATCCAAGTTCTCGTGCCATTATTGCTATCGGTAAGGCTCCTTTTATGGGTCGCACTGCGCCGTCCAGCGAAAGTTCGCCCATAATGATGTATTTATCCAAATCCCTGCCGGGCATCTGGTCGTTGGCGGCGAGCAAACTCACTGCGAGAGGCAAATCGTAGGCGGCTCCTTCCTTTTTTATATCGGCGGGAGCCATATTGATCACAATTCTTTTCTGAGGTATATAAAATCCGTTGGCGTTTATGGCGGTATAGACTCTTTGCTGGCTTTCTTTCACAGCGTTGTCGGGCAGTCCGACAAGATAAAAGTTTACGCCCTTGGATACGCTTGTTTCGATGGTGATCAGCGTGGATTTCACGCCGAATACCGCACTTCCATATACCTTTATTAGCGTCATTTCATTATTTATCTTTTTGATCTTCGACTTGATGAAGGGCATGGAATTGCGCCCGAACTTTTGGAGCCTCCATAAGAAGGACAGGGTACGGCGCCCATTTTCTTGCCGGAGGAATCATCGTTTTCGCCGCATCCGAATTTGAAATTTATTCCAAACTGCACGGTTGCATATTTTTGAGACAATGGATTGAATGTTGCAATAATATTATCCGTTATTACGTGAAGGTTGAAAGCTCCGAGTTTAACTCCGAGTCCAAGTCCGACGTTCACAAACGAATTGTTGGTAACGGTGTAGGACACGGCTCCGTAGAAATTGGAAATATTGTCGGTTAAGGCTGTAGCTGTGAGCGCCCAGGGAAAACCTGCGGGATTAAATGCTCCGTATCCCGTTACGCCCAACCTTAGGTAGTCCGCTACCGGGGCGCTGAAGCCGAACATAATTTCGGGGGACAGCCATTGAGAATATGCTTCATCTTTTGTATAGGAGAATTTTACTACGGATTTCAGGGTATCAACCAAATCTTTCCAGCTGTCGATAGCCGGAGTTGGTCCGGTGTAGTTTAACGAAGCCCGCCGATTGAGTGCGTGCGTATTTTTGTTCCAGTTCACTATGCCCAGATTCAATATGCTTCCGGAGATTTTCACTCCGTTTTCGAGAGTTTTATTAAACCCCAGGTCTATTGCTCCCCCGATGTTTCCGGTATTTAACACGAGATCTCCGATGGCAATATTCGAGTCGAATCCGGTGACAAATCCTTTTGCGTCCGTTTTCATTGTACCCGGCACGGAGCCTCTTACGAGCAAGTCGGAATTTAGTGTTAATGTATATGTTGACGGGTCGGTGTAGAACGATGCGATATTATGGGGTCCATATACGCTCAATCTGCCGAAGAGCAGTTTGGCGCGTGCGCCGAACCAGAAATTATCTCCGAAATCGTGAGCTATATTCATTCCGTATTCTCTGTAGAACATGCCGGAGGCGGCGAACTTTCCTTCAACCATCTGACCCGCAAACGGGGCATTGCCTTTGAACAGAAGTTCGAAGGGTTCTTTATTGACGGATAATGCCAGTGAAACTCTGTCGTTCATCGTAAACTGGTAGTAGGTATTTGCGCTTCTGTAGCCTATTGTCAGGATATTGACGTTTACGTTTGCGGAAAACAAATTGTTGTTTTTCAACAACGACAGTAATTCGTCGCCGCTCATTACTCTTGAGTTATTTGTTGCATAATACTGTGTTTCATTCGCAGTTGTATTTGCAGCTGCATTTTTAACCGTCAGGTCATTGTAGGCCACCGGCATTCCGGCGGCTACAGAGATATTTCCCAGCAGGGGGAAGCCTATATTCCATCGGCAGTCGCTTGCCACGGAAGGATTCAGGGAATTTGACTGCAGAATGTCATGCATCTGGTAAAGCGTCATGTTTTGTTGGGCATACGAGCCAAAAACAGGGATTAAACCTAAGAAAACGAACAATATTTTTTTAATCATAATTTTACTGCTAAATCTGTCTTTAATTTTATTGTTATGGCAAATTTCACATTTACCTTGTAGGATAAAAGTTCTGAAACTTTTTTCTTTTCCGGAAACGAAATAACCAGAATCATGAATACGCTGTTTGCCGATCTGAGTTTTTCATCGGTCACCGGTACTTTAACCGGTTGATCGGGTATGGTAACGTAGCCTGAGTTTGTTGCAACGGGGGTGCTTTCCGGTATCCAGAAATAGTGTTTTTCGCCGTTGGCTTTGACATATACGTTTAATTCTATTCTGGTATCCGCAGGTAAATTTTTTGTATCTGCAATAATCTGCGGTATGATCCATTCCACTTCCTGAGTGCTTGCAAAGTTGCCCAGATAAAACGGAAACGACAGTTCGTTCATGGCTAAGGGCATGTCGGCAGGGATTTCTATATATTCCGGGGAATTTTTGATTTCCTGGAAATTTTTCACTTCAATTGTGGTATCTACTAAGGGTATGGAGAGTTCCAAATTGGAAGTAATTCTGTTGAACAGGGCGTCGTCGGTTTTGTAACACGAAACTGCAAAGATTAAAGAAATAAAGCATAACAGGTATCTTATCTGTTTCTTTATTGAGCTAAAAATTAATGAATGTTCCATTTTATCAAATTTAAAATTGCGCAAAATTAATACAATAAAGTCAATAAAATGAATAATTCGGACAGTTTTAAAAGTTTTTAACATGATTTGACCGGTTTGCGTGTTGTCTATGTAATTATGTTTGAACTCTTTTATTCGCACAATCAATAGATTGAAAAAATGCTACATGCCTGTGAAAATGTTTATCTGCAAAGACTTTTTTACGGTTGTCCGCAAATTTTTAATCCGCGAATTGGAGGTTTTCAAGGAATTTATTGTGAAGGAATCAGTTCATTTGAGCGCCGTTGCTTTTTACCAGATGTTTATATTTTAATGATGGCGACTGTATGAATTTTCCAAGACCGAGTTTTTCCCATTTTTCGTCAATGGCGTTAATTGTAGCATCGTCCATGCAAATGACGTTAGGCCAGGGTCGGTGAAAATCTTTGGTTTTGAATTTTGTACGCGCATCTACTGTTAAAGAGTTATTCTCGACAGTGCAGTCGTAAGCTGCGTCGATATTGCTTGTTGCAATCCAGAGGCAGGTTTCGAAGTCGGAAAGGTCTGTTTCCCGGTCGAAAATCACCGTCAGTTTTGCTTTTGTTGCGGGTATATTGTCTTCATTACAGAATATATATGTTTTATCCACTGTCTGTAGTGCGAATAAACTTTCTTCTTCCGGCATTTTTTTCGTGGCGTCGATGCACAGTTTGCCTCCGAAACCGGGTTGTCGGGCTGCATGGTCAAGCACGTCGAGCGGTCCTTTGGTGAAATAGGTGTCCATCGACGGATGCCAGTGTTTTCCCATTGCGCTCATTACTCCGCTTGCGCTGTGTGTATCAACGTTTGAATCTACTACTATAATTACTTTGCAAAACATCATTTGTCCTGCTCCCCACATTGCGTTTGCGATTTTTATTGCCTGTCCGGGGTATGTTTTTTCTATGGCAATGATGGCGATATTGTGGCATACTCCTTCTTTAGGCAGGTATAAATCCGTTATTTCCGGCGCAATGAGCATTTGTATGGGTTTAAGGAATATGGTTTCTATGGCTTTGGAGATGTATGTGTCTTCCTGCGGAGGTATCCCGACTACGGTGGCGGGATAGACGGCTCCTTTTCGGTGGGTTATGCAGGTTACGTGCATTTTGGGATATATCTCCGTGAGGGAATAAAACCCTGTGTGGTCGCCAAATGGTCCTTCAGCGGCGAAGGCTTCGCTCGGGTCGATGTATCCTTCGATAACAAAGTCCGAATCTTCGGGTATTTCGATGTCCTGTGTGAGGCATTTTACTAATCTTACGGGGTATTTCCTAAGAAATCCCGCAAACAGATATTCATCCACATTTTCGGGTAGCGGAGCGGCTGCGCACCAGGTGTATGCGGGGTCGCCGCCAAGGGTAACGGCGACGGGCATAAGTTTTTTTGCTTTTTTATAGGATTCAAAATGTTTTGCTCCGGTTTTATGTCTGTGCCAGTGCATTCCTGTGGTAGCGTCGTCGAATATCTGAAGTCTGTACATTCCGACATTTCTCAGTCCTGTTTCCAGGTCTTTGGTATGCACCAGGGGGAGCGTAATGAAACGTCCTCCGTCGTGGGGCCAGCATTTGAGAATCGGAAGGTTGCTCAATTTCGGCGATGGCATCACCACTTCCTGACAGGAGGGGGATTGCATTTTAACAACTTTTGGAAACCAGTAGGATATGTGCCTGAGTGTAGGCAGCAGTTTCAATTTGTCCCACAGATTGGCTTTCGGCGAACTGATGCGTTTAAAAAGCAGGTCTATTTCAGCCGGGATGTCGTTGATATCCGAAAGTCCCAGGGCGGCTTTTACCCTGTTGTCGGAGCCGAAAGCGTTTATCAGCACAGGGAAATCTGTGCCGGTATTTAGGAATAACAGGGCTTTTCCGCCTTCTTTGCCTTTTGTCCTAATTTTCGATATGCGTTCCACTACTTCGGCGATTTCCAATTCGGGGTTAACGAACTCGTGTATTCTTATCAGTTCGTTTTTTGCCTCCAAATATTCTATATAACCCGATAAATCAAAATACATGATTAATTAATTTTTAATGACAGGCTTGATACCCGCCCGATTTATATTATTTATGTTCTCCAGAATCTAATTTGTTCTACTTAAAGAACCTGTATTGATGTCCTCCAAATTACGATAACTGTTTACATACAGATAATTCGGCGCAATTGAAAGCATCAATTCAATTTGTGCGAATATACAATATAATTTAGGAATGACAAAAAAATCAGAGCAAAGGGGGTGTATTCCAAAATGTCGTTTTTCAATTCGACTTCACAGTCATCTTTATTTGTGAAAACTGTTACAAACCCTCCGGTATCAGATGTCCAAAATTCGTATGGTTTGATGCAACTTATT